>JAGPVI010000245.1 GCA_018067115.1 Bizionia sp.
GGTATTTGTCTGAATTAAAAAATTATTTTTCTGAGAAGAACTACCACCACAGGCGATAAAAATACTCCCTAAAAATATGATTGTAAGTACTTTAAATGTTTTCATTTTTGATTTAATATTTTTAGCAAGATATTTATTAAAATTCAGTTTAAAAAATCATTGCAAAATTATTAAAAGATTGTATATTTGCACCGGCAAGTCCTACACAACCAGCTCCTGTTGAATCCTCCAGGTCGGGAACGAAGCAAAGGTAAATGGTCGTAGCGGTGTGATGTAGGTAGCTTGCCTTTTTTTGTACCCGAAAGTCTCGTAACATTCTTCACTTAAATTATTGTATTTTTGGGCCAATAAAAGTTTAAAATTTATATGTCTAAAGTTGTTTTAATTACCGGCGGTTCCTCTGGAATCGGAAAATCTATAGGAGAATTTTTAACCGATAAAGACTTTAAAGTCTACGGCACAAGCCGAAATCCAGAACGTTATACTAATAGTAAATTTCCAATTATTGCTTTAGATGTTAATGCTCAGGAAACTATTACCGCTGCTATTTCAGAAATTTTAAAAATAGAAAGCTCTATAGATGTTGTTATAAACAATGCCGGTGTAGGTATTACCGGTCCCATTGAAGAAATCCCTAACGACCAAATTCAACATAATTTCGATACCAATGTTTTTGGTCCCATTAACGTTATTAAGGCTGTTTTACCCCAAATGCGAAAGCAAAATAACGGGTTAGTCATTAATATTACGTCTATTGCTGGATATATGGGCTTGCCATATCGCGGCGTTTATAGCGCAAGTAAAGGAGCGTTAGAGTTACTTACCGAAGCTTTTAGAATGGAATTGAAAGATTTTAATATAAAAATGACCACTATTGCGCCGGGCGATTTTGCTACTAATATTGCGGCTGGTCGTTTTCATGCGGCTGTAAAGCAAAATTCTCCCTATACCAAATACAAAGCAGTTTTAAACGATATCGATGAGCATGTAGATAACAGTGGTGATCCCATAGAGGTTGCTAAAAAAGTGTACCAGGTCATTAATACCAAAAACCCTAAAGTGCATTATAAGGTGGGGGCTTTTATGCAGAAATTTTCTATTGTTTTAAAACGTGTATTACCAGATACGATGTACGAAAAGTTACTTTTAAATCACTACAAATTGTAAAGTAACTATGATTTCAATCTATTCATTATTAAAAACAAGGGATAAATTGTAAATTTGCTAGAATTAAGACTATACACAACTAAATATATCACGATGAAATTTTTTATTGATACAGCAAACTTAGAGCAAATTAGAGAAGCTCAAGACCTAGGTGTTTTGGACGGCGTTACAACAAACCCATCATTAATGGCTAAAGAAGGTATTACCGGTCACGATAATATTATGAAACATTACCTTGAAATTTGCAATATTGTAGAGGGCGATGTTAGTGCTGAGGTTATTGCAACCGATTACGAAGGAATGGTGAGAGAAGGTGAAGCTTTAGCAGAACTGCATGAGCAGATTGTGGTAAAATTACCTATGATTAAAGACGGGATAAAAGCGTGTAAATACTTTAGCGATAAAGGTATTAAAACCAATGTTACTTTAGTGTTTTCTCCAGGGCAAGCGTTATTAGCAGCGAAAGCAGGTGCAACGTATGTGTCTCCTTTTATTGGGCGTTTAGATGATATTTCTACGGATGGTTTAAACCTTATAGCAGAAATTAGACACATATACGATAACTACGCGTTCGAAACTGAAATTTTAGCAGCTTCTGTCCGTCACACTATGCACGTTATCGATTGTGCTAAATTAGGTGCCGATGTTATGACTGGACCTTTGAGCTCTATTGAAGGTTTACTAAAACATCCTTTAACAGATATCGGGTTAGCTAAATTTTTAGAAGATTATAAAAAAGGAAACTAATTGATTTAAGTTTCTATGTAAAGTATAAAAAAAGCTTCAGTATTACACTGGAGCTTTTTTATTTTCTGATATGTTTTATTTATTGAACAGTGTAAGAATCCAATCGTCTTATAATACTTGGCGTTGACTCGCTTACAAAAGATGAGGTATCGTAAATAAGACCCACGCCATCTGCATAATAAAAGTAATCTAAACCAATAAACTGAAGACCTTCTGGTGATTTAGCGTAACGTTGGGAGTTTATACAAGTGAAAACCCCTGCTTCAACAGTCATTGTAGAGTCTCCTTCTGTTAATGTTTCATAAATAGTACCCCATGGGTTTTCTAAAATTAGGCGTTCTTGAAAATCATTATTTGTAAACTGAATAACACCATCTTCATTGACTAAATTTCCAGAATTTTCTCTAAGGAGTTCAAAGTACTCTCCATTAGGATTGCAAAATGTTATTTGCTCCTCATTTCCAGTCGTTAACCGTCTAAACTTATAATAGGTATTCTCCATAACAGTTTCAGTGCCCACAATGCTTACAGAGTCTAAAACTCCAGTGTTTTCATAGTTTTCTGTAGACGTATTATATTTATAGTTTTTATAGACCCAAGAATTACCCACGGTTAAGGCATAAAAATTGGCTTCTGGCGGAGTTGCTTGGTTCTCCGTATCATCCGATTCGCTACACGAAAAAGTAAGTGTAATAATTAAAAAGCTTAGCAGTATACGTTTCATAATATTGGTTTTTGTGGTTAAAATGTGTTTTCTGCTTTAAAAACAGTGGTTGTTTAAATCTAAACGAGAGAAAGTATCGTTTATTACTATTTACTTTAATTGCTGTTATTTAATTTGGGGACGGCAATTGTTTTTATTTATTTATCGCAATAACTAAACTATCGGTGTATAAAAGGCTTTAATTTGTAACACTATTTTAAAGCGTAGAACCTGACGAAAAAAGAGAGGTACAATGGTAAATAAAAACATCAAGTTTTCGAATCCTATTATTAAAGATGAAATCGAAATACTTCACGAGTCTAGCGAAAAGTTAATTTTTAGAACCTATCTTGAAGCTGGTGGCGGACAAGCGAATACACATTATCACACTAAAATAACTGAAAAATTCAAGGTTATTGAAGGTGAGTTAACGGTGATTTTAAATGGTGAAAAACGAGTGCTAAATTCCAGTACAAAAGCCATTGTTAAACCGTTCGATACGCATCAGTTTTTTAATGCTTCGGGTAAGGCTGTTATATTTGAAGTTG
>JAGPVI010000258.1 GCA_018067115.1 Bizionia sp.
CCATCTGCAACAAAAACAGAAGTTGTAGGTCCAGTTTCTTTATACCATTTAAAAGTAAGTGTTGGGTAGTTTAATGGTGAGTCGTTATTACCTGTTCCTGGATTATCTATGGTTAGTAAATAACTTCCGCCAGAACAATACACTGCCGTAGAAACTAAGTTATTGATAGTAAATGGAGAATCTTGAATTTTATAGTAAGCGGCAAACGGTAAGGAATTAGGACTGGTAGACTCTGGAGCACTACTTTTAATTCTAATTTTATAATTTTCGCCAGCAGTTGTGGTTGGTAATGAGAAATTTAATGTTGCTGGAGAACTCGTTATACTACCAGGGGCGGTAGTTAATAGATTAGTTACTACAGAAAAGTCCCCATAAGCATCAGATAGTTCCACCGTAAATTCGTTGGATGAATCTAATCCATTGCTGGGGGTAAAAATAAAAGTAGTAGAGTAGTCATTAAAATCTGCACGAGCACAAGCTTGAGTAAAGTTTAAAACTGGAGTTCCTATAACTATTTGTGCATTAATTTTTTGTAGTGAAACAAGAATAAAAAAACATAGTAATAGACGTAGTTTATGGTTGTGTTTGGTTGTATACATTGATTTAGCGTGTAATGTTTTATCCTATAAGTAATCGTATTATACTAGTTAATATTTTGGTTGTCAAACTTCTAGGGATTCGGTTTTAGTAAGTCTAGCATCATTGGTTATTCATTGTTGGTTGCAATAATTCGGTTAATACTTAATCTGTAGTCTGGTAGTTTTGAAGTCTTCACATCTATAAATGTTTCAGAATCTGAACCGTTGGAGTATACGTTATTAAAAGACCTACTCCCGTACCAATTTTCTAAATCTTCATTCTCTCTTCTGTCTTTTACAAAAATATTTCCTTTACAATTATTAAAATAGCTATTGGTAAAGACTATTTTTTCAAGGCTTTCGTTATTAATACTAATTTTCTTATCTAATATTACAGCCGGATTAAAACCAGAAATCACACTTCTATCAATTTTAAATGTAACAGCATCGCCAATAAAGATAGCTTCGTTTACAAGCCCCACTTTAATATCGTAATCTAAGTCATTACTAACATTGATTAAGGTTAGGTTTTCTGCGTCTACTACTGTTTGTATCTGGGATAGGTTTGCAGTTTCATTAGGATCATGATTTAATACATACAAACATCTTGAAGCGTCTGCTCTAGAAATATATGGTGATTTTACTGCTAGTGAATTTGTAATTGTGCACTGAGCACCATAATTGACGTGATAATCATTACTACTAGATCTAAAAGACACCATTTTATCTAACGTTACGGCACCACCTAAAACACCAAACGAATTCCCTTCGCTGTAACTAACCATAATATTATTTAACATAGTTTCGCTTCCAACACCAGCTAAAGTAAGACTGTTAAAATAACCGTAGTCTTTAGATCTTTTACCGGCATATTCTATTCTAACATACTTTAAAATACCAGAATTGCTCTTTGGGTTATCACCACCGTAGCTTACGTTTTTTGCATCTGTAGTACTCAATCCGTAATTTAAGACTGCTTTACCATTAGTTTTATTAGTTGGTGCATTTCCAAGAATAAAAAGGCCTCCCCAATCTCCAGGTTTTTTTACAGCGCGACTTGACGTAAATATAATTGGGTCTGTATCATTTCCATTTGCTATAATAGTAGAACCGTTACTAATAGTAAGCGATCCTTTTGTTTTAAAATCACCCAATATCACTGTTCCGGCCTCGATTACTAATGTCGTACTGTCCGTAACGAATACGTCCCCGTGTAACAGGTAAACAACTCTTTTTAATAATTTAGTGTCTTCGGTAATATTTCCACTTAATATTTGGGTAGGACTACCATACTTAACCATATTTGGTTTAAAATCTGTCCAAGGATTTAACCAATTGTCGTAACCAGTAATTCCTTTTTCTTGTTGGGCATAAGTACAACTAAAGCTAATTGTAATTAAAAAAATCAGTGTGTTGAAAGTAATTTTTTTCATAGTAGGTTAATGGTGTTTATAGATTATTAGCGAATAATGTATAGAACTAATATATAAATATATTTCATATTAAATGCCGATAATTTAGACAAACCGCAAAGAATTTAATAAAATATAATAATTATCTTACAAAATTGTGTTAAAAGCATACGGGACTAGCTGAGGAATTTTTATCATTGAAGCCATATTTTTTTAAAAATGTGCCTGCAAAGTATTCAAACTATTTGCTTGGTTGTAATACTATACTTTTAGGGGTGTATTTTAGTTTGATTTGAAATCATCGTACGTATGAAGAGATTTCAGGATTTCTTCATAAAATAATATGGCAGATATTAGGTCATTAGAATCTGAGTATGGTAATATTGATCTCTGGAACTCTACAGTACTATCAAAATAATTTGTTGTGGCATCAAGATTTGCTTGTAATGCCTTCATGTTTTCTTTGGTTTCAGGTATTCCTAAAGTTTCCATAGTAACATTTGGGGTAGTAGCAAAGGCTATATTAGGTAATATTTTTACAATTACTTCAATACGTTGTATATACAGATTTAATATTTCTCCTTTAGATAATTGTTTTAATTCGTCTTGACTATGGTATTTAGAGATACCAACTTTGCCATTAATTAACTGTAGTGATTTCTTGTTTTTTTGTGCTGAACCAATACTTACTATCATAAAAAACAGGATAGTAAAAAGAGTAGTTTTTGCTTTCATTTGGGGGGGTAGATTAAGTTTATACAACAAATCTATATAAATTTTTGAAATTAACAACTTAATTCATAATTTTTTTAAGAAAATTTTATACGATTAAATGTTCCTTTTACCTGCTAAAACGCATACGTGTTAGCTGAAGAGTCTTTATTCTCGATTAAACGTAGATTAACCTAAAATACCAAATAAATATTCAAATTTTAAAAGCTAATTTTATGTTAGCCGTGTAATTTTAGTTTAGTTTTATTTTAGTACAAGGGAATTAATTACCGAATAAAGCGATATTTATTTACTTTATATATTTCATTGTAAGTATGTTATGATGTGTTTGGGTTGTCTTTAATTATAGAAATAGAACATAACATCCTTGTAAATCTACCAATATTTAATGCATTTCATCGATGATTTTTACCTCAAGTGTTATTTTAACGTATAATTCGTGCATTGATGCGATTTTTAGTAGATTTTAATATAAAATCCTCAATTTAATAGTAAGTAAAACCGCTATTATTATGAAAACTCTAACCACTTTTTTTCTATTTTTTTGTCTTATCAGTTTTAACTATGTAAGTCACTCGCAAATTTCTAAACAGTTTTCTAATCCTTCAACATTAAATTATTTAGAGCGTAATGCTATTTATGATTATCAAGAAGTTAATTTGAATGCTATAGATACAATTCCAGATTACGCAAACAAGGAAAACAAGCTCAAGATTTTTGGAACTATTTTTGAAAGTGACGGTACAACGCCAGCTGAAAATGTGTTGCTTTATATTGAGCAGACAGACGAATTTGGAGATTTCGATTTAAGAAAACACGAGAGTAAACGTTATGTTCATCACAGAGCCTGGATAAAAACGGATAGCAATGGACGCTATACTATCTATACCTTTATTCCAGGAAACGACAGGCGATACAATTTGCTAAAACAGCTGTTTCCAGTGATTAAAGCACCGTCATATTCCGAATATGTGTTAGAAAGTTTCTTATTTAACGATGACCCTTTGCTTACAAAGTTATGTCGTAAACGCTTAGCAAAAAAAGGAGATATTACTAGAATTTTAAACCCTATTCCACACAATGATATATTGGTTGTAGAAAAGAATATTATTTTAAAGAGTAAAAAGGCAAATCTGTAATGTTCATTTTGAATACCTATTCGGTAAAAATATAAGCATATAGATAGTGGGTCTCCCCAATTTATTAATGCAGTTTAAAACACATATAGAATTTATTTATCGCAATAGTATTCTGAGTGACAAGATTATGCGTTTCTTATGCATAACTAGATAACAAAGTGGTGTCTCATTTTCAAAATAGTATAGGTCTTTCGTGCTCAGTTTCTCTTAAAATATGATATGATATTAAATATATAGTCTTATTTTTAAATTTCGAATCCTGCAATTCCATTAAGAATAGTAGGGGTACTAGAAAGAATAGTACTAAAATTCGATTTATTAAAACTTAAAAATCAGATTACAAATGATTAATAAAAGGCTAGAGAAGCTTCGTCAAAAAATGTCTAATTCTAATTTAGATGCCATAATTATCCCATCCACAGACCCACATCAATCAGAGTATGTTGCTAAATACTGGAAAGTAAGAGAGTATTTTACAGGATTTACAGGATCGGCAGGGGTATTAATAGTAAAGCAGAATGAATCTGCGCTATGGACAGACTCTCGATATTTTTTACAATTTGAAGACGAATGTGGCGATTACAATATCAACTTACATAAACAATCTATACCGCATGCTCCAGAGCACGTACAATGGCTTTGTGATAGTTTAGAAGAAAATGCTGTAATAGGATTAGATTTCTTACAGTTTTCGAAAGCACAATTAGACTATATAAAGGGGATTGCAACACCGAAACAGTTATTACTTAAAAACGTTCCTAATTTAATCGATACTATTTGGACTGACAGGCCAGAACTACCCAGTTTTTCAGTCAATTTACATCCTTTAGAATATAGTGGTGAATCGACAGCTTCAAAAATTGAAAAAGTTCAAAATAAAATTATACACGCGAAAGCTAACTATTATTTGTTTTCTAGTTTAGATGAAATTGCGTGGTTGTTTAACATCCGTTCTCAAGATGTAGATTTTACTCCTTTAGTAACAGCTTATGCTATTGTTGGTCTAGAAAAAACAATCTTATATTGTAATAGGAATCGATTTTCTGCACATGCCATAGAGTCCTTTTTGAAATTAAACATTGAAATAGTTGATTATCATTTGGCAATCCCTGAATTAGGAAAGTTGGACGCCAATAAAAAGATAATAGCAGATGTGTCGTCTTTAAATTATGCGGTTTATAGTGCTGTGAAAAGTCAGTTTATAATTCAGAATTCAATAGCAAAAACATTAAAAACTATTAAAAATAACACCGAAATTCAAGGGTCTAAAAATTGTATGATAAAGGATGGTGTAGCCCTTACTAAGTTTTTTATATGGTTAGAAAAAGAGCTTGAAACCAAAGCCATATCAGAATTCGAAATTGGTAAAAAATTAGAGAGTTTCCGGAAGGAACAAGCCTTGTATATGGGCGAATCTTTTGCTGCTATTGTGGGGTATAAAGGTAATGGTGCGGTTATTCATTATACAGCATCACAAAATAGCGCTGCACTGGTAAAAAATGAAGATATTCTGTTAGTCGATAGTGGTGCGCAATATCAAGATGGTACCACAGATATTACCCGTACTGTTTGGCTAGGTGGGACACCTAATACTGCTCTAAAAACCGCATATACAGCCGTGTTAAAAGGTTATATAGAACTAGAACAATTACAATTTCCAAAAGGCACAGTTGGTATGCAAATGGATGCTTTTGCCAGAGTACATTTATGGAAACACGGATTAGATTATCCTCATGGAACTGGTCACGGAATAGGAAGTTTTGGGATGGTGCATGAACCAGCCCAAGGTTTTACAACTAATCCTGCAACCAGTAGTGGTAGCTCGGCACATTCGGCGCATCAACTAACAACTATAGAGCCTGGTTGTTATAAAAAAGATGTATATGGAATTCGTATTGAAAATGTAGTGCTTTCGGTACCTATAAAACAAACCGAATTTGGTGATTTTTTAGGTTTTAAACCAATGACCTTATTTCCAATAGACAGACAGCTTATTAATACATCTCTATTATTGGAGTCTGAAAAAGAATGGTTTAATACGTATCATAAAATGGTGTTCGAACAATTATCATCATTTTTAGATACCGATGAAAAGGCTTGGCTAGAAGATAAGTGTAAAACACTAGAGTAATATTTGCATTTTTAAGAAATTTCGAAAATTTAATAATTTAAAGCTTCGCTGAGAATCGCGTATTTGAAAATTAATGGTCCGCTGTTCGAAATATAAAAGAAATGAAAGCATAAAAAACGGAGGTCAGATTATGTCTCTACAAAATAGGTTAAAAATTTTAAAATATAAAAATAAAGAGAATTAGTATATTGTATAAGAATCGATAACTTAAAAATCCCATTTATATGTTACATACTGTTTTATTAAGTCGCGAGGTATACGCATCCGAAGAACATAAAATGATGCAAAGTATGATTCAGGATTTCATTAGCAATGAAGTGATAGAACATACAGAAGAGTGGGAAAAAAAAGGTATGGTTAGCAGAGATATTTGGGAGCGCGCTGGAGCCTTAGGTTTGCTATGTATAGATATGCCAGAGGTTTACGGTGGCAGTGGTTTAGATTTTAGTTTCAGTGCCTTATTTATAGAAGAACTGGGAAAAAAGGCTGTTAGCGGCCCCGGTTTCTCTTTGCATTCTGATATTGTGGCACCTTATCTTTTAAAATATGGTACCGAAGCTCAGAAACAAAAATATTTACCTCAAATGGCGACTGGAAAACTTATAACCTCCATCGGTATGACGGAGCCTAATTGCGGTAGTGACCTTAAGGCTATTAAAACAAATGCGGTAGATAAAGGAGATCATTATTTGGTAAACGGGCAAAAAACTTTTATTACCAATGGGTATATGTGCGACATGTCTATCGTTGCCGTAAAAACTAATGTCGGTACAGAAAAGGAAGGCGTGTCTTTGTTAATTATAGAAAGTGCTTACGACGGTTTCGACAAAGGTGTTCCTTTTAAAAAGATAGGAATGAAAGCCCAAGATACTTGCGAGTTGTTTTTTGATAATGTAAAAGTGCCAAAAGACAACTTATTGGGTGAAGAAGGCAATGGTTTTAAAATTATGATGACGGAACTAGCAAGAGAGCGATTATCGGTAGCCCTAAATGCTATTGGCGGAGCAGAAGGTGCTATAGAAAACACGATCGAATATACTTCCACACGAACTGCTTTTAAGCAACCCATTGCAGGATTTCAAAACACACAATTTAAACTCGCCGAATGTGCAACACAATTACAAGTACATCAGGCCTTTGTAGATCGTTGTATTCAGTTGTTATCCAATCATCAGCTTACCGCAGAAAGTGCTTCGATGGCAAAATTTTCGGCAACAGAAATGCACAGTAAAGTAGTAGACGAATGTTTGCAATTGTTTGGAGGTTACGGTTATATATGGGATTACCCTATTGCCAAAATGTATGCCGATAACCGAGTGGCCAGAATATATGCTGGAACCAACGAGATTATGAAACTATTAATTTCTCGCGGGTTATTTAAAGAGTTATTTCAGGAAATGAGACGTTTAGGTAAAGCAGGACGGGCTACCGAAAACTGAAGCCAATATAATACTAGTTGTTTCTTACAGTTTAAAAGGAAACGATAGGGCAGAAGGTGCTGCTAAAACTTCTTAAAAAACGTTCATTTATAAGATTTAAAATTATCTCGTAAAATTAAAATCACTTCAAATATAAAGAAGTAATTTTGCATTTATTATAAATTAAAATTTTCCAACAAATGGACAACTTAATTACGTTTTCAATTACCGTATTTACAGGTTTTTTTGCTATTACCAACCCAATATCAAATATGACTGTTTTTGTGGCCTTGACTCAAGGAATCGAAAAGAAAGTAAAAGATGATATTAATAAAAGAGCAAATATAATTGCGTTTATTATAGTTACTGTTTTTGTTCTTTTAGGTAAGTTTATTTTTGAATTGTTTAATATTAGTGTACCGGCCTTTAAAATCACTGGCGGAATCTTAATATTTTTTATTGGTTTCGAAATGCTGCAATCTAAACAATCGAACGTAAAAAGTATTAAAAACGTTAATATCGATGAAGATATAGCCGTCTCACCGCTAGCTATTCCTATTTTGGCTGGCCCAGGAACCATTGTAACAGCTATGAACTTTGTGGCCAACGTAGAACCCGTGCATATTGGATTAGTTATCGCTATATTTATGGTTATGAGTATATTAACCTACCTTACATTTAGAGCAAGTGATTTTATAGTTAGACTGGTTGGTACTAACGTAATTAAAGTGATAGGAAAAATAATGGGTTTAATTATTGCAATTATCGGTACTGGTATGGTAATTCAAGGAATTAAAATTTCCTTTGATTTAATGTCTTAATACCATTCAAAAACAAAGCGTTCTACTCTTAGAAATATGTAAACAATCACCTTGTTTAGTGGCGTGGCCGTGTTTTAGTGAAACATCTTTTCTTAAATATTTAACCTTCTTATTTACAGCTAATTGACCGGATTATTTCTTGATCATAACTCAAATCAATCTTGAAATAAAGATTATCAATAGCATAGTCTTTGAATATCAGTTTTGTTTAATTAAATTGATCCGAGTATAAACAAAATGCGTAACTATGAAAGTAATAAATGAAGCTGTCGAGTTTGAAAATGCAAAAATGAGCAATATGTCTACAAGTGATAGAGTAGTTGCATCGAGAGAAGCTAAACGTTTAATTTTAGCACTTAATGAGATCTATAAGAAAACTAAAGATTCTAGTTTGATGGATACAATGAAACGTTTGACAGAGAAAAAGAAAAAAATTGAAAAACGCCTAAAAGGAAGACCGACACCTGCGTTTTAGAAATTATAAATTATTCATCTACCCTATACATACCTCTGTTGTTTAATTACAACAGGGGTTTTGTAGTTTTATAATCTATGGTATTACTAGGAATCTAAGAATAGAACTTTATAAAAAAGCCTCTACTTTAACAGATTGTGAGATATATAAACTGCTTTTAATACTGTCTGTATATTTAAAACATCTTAATTACCGGATGCAAAAAGTTTTCAATACGGTATCCTTCATATAAATAAAGGTAAAACACTGCGAATTCCTATCCATAAAATGATGATATTCTATTGAATTAAAGGCTTTATAACCTCCCATACGTTGTGTGCTACTATTTTATGACCATCAACATTAGGATGAATACCATCGGTTTGATTTAAAGCAGCAATACCACCGACGTCTTTCAATATAAAAGGGATAAACTCAAGGCTATTGTCTTTTGCTATATCAATAAAAAGTTGTCTAAATTCTGTCGTATAATCTGCACCCATATTTGGTGGTAATTGCATCCCTGCAAGAACAATTGTTGTTTCGGGACTTTTCTCTTTTACTACGTCTATAATAGCTTGCAAATTAGATTTTGTTTCTGTCAGTGCCACACCTCGTAAACCATCGTTAGCACCCAATTCTAGTAAAAAAATGGTGGGCTTTTGCTTAATAACCCAATCAATTCTACTTCTTCCACCGGCCGTCGTTTCTCCACTCACACCCGAATTAATCACAGTATACTTCAAGTTTAAAGAGTCTAAACGCTGTTGTAACACTCCGGTATACGCTGTATTAGTGTCGTCCAATCCGTATCCAGCAGTTATGCTATCTCCAAAACACAAAATTGTTTTATCTGCTATTTTTTTCTGTTCGTTGTCTTCAGATTGCTCCACATTTTGTGTGGACTCTGTGTTTTTTTTTACCGCTGACTCGCCACAGGAAATAAGTAGAAAAGCTGTAATAATATAACAAAACTTTAGGAGTTTGGCAGGCATTCTTGTTGGTGAATTTAAATGCAATTGTTTATTTTGGGCTTTGAACATAAGTCATTATTTAATATAAAAATAGATGTCAAAGATATTAAAGATTACTGGGTTGGAAAAAACTTATACCAGTGGTAACAAACAATTAACGGTTTTACACGATATTTCATTTGATGTCGAGCAAGGACAGACCTTTTCAATCGTAGGGCCTTCAGGAAGTGGGAAAACTACTTTATTGGGACTTTGTGCAGGATTAGATCAGCCCAACGCTGGAACGGTAGAGTTATGCGGACAGGACTTAAACCATTTAAATGAAGACCAACGCGCACAATTACGAAATCGTGAAGTAGGATTTATTTTTCAGAATTTTCAATTATTACCAACACTAACAGCTCTTGAGAATGTAAGTGTGCCTTTAGAATTACAAGGCGCTAAAGACGCCATAAAAAAGAGTAAGGAATTATTAGAGAAAGTAGGTTTAGGCGATAGGGTACATCATTATCCGTCTCAACTTTCTGGTGGTGAGCAGCAACGTGTTGCATTGGCACGTGCTTTTGCAAACGCGCCTACCATTTTATTTGCCGATGAACCTACGG
>JAGPVI010000261.1 GCA_018067115.1 Bizionia sp.
TAGAGATCTGGTTTACAGAATACCCTAATAATTCACGTGCTAAATCAATAGAAGAAAAAATATAACTATCGTTTAGTTTTTCATTAATAAAGAAAATACCAACATTAACAACTTGAACTTGTTTAAAAGCCTCTTTAGTGGCCGTTATTTGTCCTTTTCCAGGTTTTGGCACAAATAGCGAAACGCTTTTACCATAATCTAAAACACCCAACGATAAGCTATTAGCAATACCATGACCCACAACAATCTGACTCGTTTTTTGAGTCACCCAACTGCCTTGAATTAAAATAGTGTCGACGCTATTAACACGTTTATAATTCTCATCGACACCTTTAATAAATGCAGGATAGGGTTTTCCATCAAAAGACGAAAACACACGCTCTTCAATTACTTTAGAATAAGACGCAATACCAGAAATGGCTTGTAACTTCGTTTCAATATTTTTATTTAAAATAAAAGACTTTCCAATAGACGTTTCGGCCTTTAAATCGGGATCTATTATGGTGGTGTATTCCAGTGTAAAATTCTTTAAACCAGCGAAACCAGACAATACAATAAACAACGAAGCTGCACCTAAAACAATACCAATTAAAGCTAATATGGTAATAAAGTTAATGGCATTATTGCTGCTTTTAGATCGTAAATACCGTTTGGCTATGTATAAAGAGAAGTTCATAAATTATACCTGTAGATCAATGCATTGAGGGGGTAAAAACACTAATTAAAGAGTCTTCAAAACCGTTTACGATTTTTTTCTAGATCCTAAAGAATCTGGATCATTTATGGGGTTGTCAGTTCTTTTTAAAGACTGCTCAATTTTATCAATATGCTCCAAAGAGTCGTCGATATAAAATTCTAAATGTGGCACACGTCGCAATTGGTTTTTGGTACGTTTTGCTAGTTCGTGTTTTATAAACGGTTGGTTCGAGCGGATACCTACTACTAATTCTTTAGCTTTCTCATTAGGGAAAATACTTAAATAAACCTTAGCCGATAATAAATCTGCCGTTACTTTAACCTTAGAAACAGATATAATAACGCCACGCATACCACCTTGGGTTGCAGCTCCCTGAAGGATTTCTACTAAATCCTTTTGGATCACAGATCCTATTTTTTTTTGTCTTTGACTTTCTTCCATAGTGCAAAAATAGTTGATATTTAAAGATTATCTTACTTTTGAAAGCAAAATTCGTACCTTAATATAAATATAGTAAATAATGAACAAGATTGAACATATTGGTATTGCCGTTAAAAACCTTGAAGAGTCTAACACTCTATTCGGAAAATTATTCGGAAAACCACATTATAAAGTTGAAACTGTTGAAAGCGAAGGTGTTAACACCTCTTTTTTTAAAGTAGGCGATAATAAAATTGAATTGCTAGAGGCGACGAAAGACGATAGCCCAATAGCAAAGTTTATTGAGCGTAAAGGTGAGGGGATTCATCATATTGCTTTTGATGTTACAGATATTGAAGCTGAAATACTACGATTGAAAGGAGAAGGTTTTATTGTTTTAAACGACAAACCGAAACGTGGAGCAGATAACAAATTGGTAGCCTTTTTACATCCTAAATCCTCTAACGGCGTGTTAATTGAGTTATGCCAAGAGATAAAAGACAGATAAAATAATGAAATAAAGCTATCTTATTTCTTGCTAGAAAAGAAAAGAAGTAGTAATATTGCACCCGATTTCGGTCCCATAGCTCAGTTGGTTAGAGCACCTGACTCATAATCAGGTGGTCCTTGGTTCGAGCCCAAGTGGGACCACATAGAAATTGCAAAGCCTTACAGAGATGTAAGGCTTTTTTTGTTTTTAGTTCCGATATTTTCCCGATTATTCCGTAATCTTTACAAATTAGGCATAGAGAGTAGGGCAATTAAAACACTTAACACTATGCTATTTATCGGCTTTCTACCCGTACTCCCGAGTGTGTAAAACACGATTCTATCAGCTTTAAATGTATTATTTCTAATATAAGGCACTAGACTCTGCGAAATTTTTCCATTCAGTAAAAAACCATCGTCCTTTTTTAGCTTGATGTCTCCATTGCGGTTTTAGAATTATCCAATCGGCATCATAATTGTTTTCAGAGATATAAATTATAGAACTCAGCTCTCAACACCCCGTAATACCCAATTCCTAATCACTATCACCTCCCAATCAACGAATTCTAATTGATACCCTACGAATACTAAAACCACCAATAAATCACTGCAGTATCCCTTTACATTTGGAGTATAAATTAATAGTAACACTCTAAAAACAAAACGATATGAACATTTTAAAAAGCAGTATCCTAGCCGTAGTTCTTTTAATAGCTACAAACGCATTTTCTCAAACACGAGAAATCTCATTCGACACTTACGCTAATGTTTCGGCATCTAAAGCTTCGAAATATTTATTAGCAGATAACGTGGCACTTCGCGATTGCCCAGCAACGCAATGCCAAAAACTAACCACTTTACCAATAGGTTTAAAAGTGAGATTATTAGAAAAAAGCGATAATATAATTACCATAAATGGTGTTTCCAGCCGTTTTTATCGTGTAAAAGTGGGGCCAGATACCGGATGGGTTTGGGGCGGTCTCATCGCACAGAAAACCTTAGTTAGTAAAGTAGATCCTTCTGTATTATTTGTTTTTGGTCAAAAAGGCGTAAAACAAAGCACAGACGCAGATTCTTTAATACACTATCAAATTCGTGCTGTAAAACACGGTAAAGAAATAGACAGATTAACTATTGCCAATCGCGAATTAGATTACGAAAATGTAGTAAACCTTGGCACAAAAGGACTTAAAAATGTAGACGATGTTATTGGCTTAACCGAAGCTACTGGCGATAGTTGCGATGTTACGCTAAATACTTTGTATGTATTGTGGAATAATAATACACTTAAAAAAGCCAACATATTAGCAGGAGTTTCAGATAGTTTTCTCGATGTTGATAGTTGTTATGTGAGCGATAATTAAAACGTAGTTATCTCTACAAAAGCGTTATGCCTATTATGGTGTAACGTTTTTGGTATGAAATAAAACCGCGACAGAAATCGTTTAGTTATATTTGTTAATCACTTGTTTAAATCCCAACTTTATTTGAAAGTTTTAAAATTCTATATCATACTTTTTTTTTGTGGCTTCACGGCATCCTTAGCTTGGTCTCAGCACGATCAATTACGTGCGTATACCTTAGAAAATGGTTTGCCGCAATCTCAGGTGTACGATATTGTTCAAGATTCTATTGGGTATTTATGGTTGGGTACCCAAGGTGGTGGTTTGTCTCGTTTTGACGGTGCTTCTTTCCGGTCTTGGAACGAGAATGATGGCTTACTTTCAAACTACATTTACGCGCTGCACATTGTAAAGGATGTGTTGTATGTTGGAACGAGAAACGGACTTTCTATACGAACAAATAATAGGTTTTTTAATATTGAAACACCTCAGGTACTTCAAATTTTAGAACATAACAATAAGGTGTATTTGGCGACCAAAAAGGGTCTTTATAAAGTTGTAAATAATAAAACGGTTGAAGCCGTTAAACTAAACCCGACGTTTGATGCTAGCGCAATAAAAAGCGTGTTGGTCGCAGATACAAAAATTTGGTTTGCCACCTCTTCAGGATTGTGGAACTCACCGAGGTTTACTACAAAAAATGGTGCAATCAAAAAAGTAGAAACTGGTAATTTTACGGCATTGGCGAAGACTAAAAACACACTTTATGCTTCCACTTTTAATGATGGCACATTTGTTATTAGTCTAAATTCTTCCGAAGACTCCTTTTTAATAAAAGAACCACTCCGTATTAATTCGCTATCTATTCAAAATTCAAATGAATTGTGGGTAGCCACAGATAATAGTGGGATTACAATTATTGATACCGAGACACATATAGAAAAATTTAGGCTAAACACTTATAACGGATTGGCAGTTCCGCACGTTCGTAAAGTTATTAGCGATAAACAGTCGGCATTATGGATTGCTACTTCTGGTGGTGGTTTTTATAATTATTATCAGAATAATTTTAAACACTTCGATAAAAATTCTGGATTAAAAGACAATCGAGTGTATGCTGTTCACGCCACTAAAAATGCTGTTTGGAGCTCGAATGCAGAATCAGGTTTGGTGGCTATCGACTCTTTAGGAATACATCATATTAAAATGCCTAATATGTTTTCCGAAGTTAAAATAAAAACCATTACCAGCGATAGTAAAGGTGATATTTGGGCAGGGTCCGATGGCCGCGGAATACTCTATCGTGAAACCTTTATAAAAGATAGTTTAGTGTTTAACATGACCGATGCTTTCACGGTAAAAATCGATACCATTAAGGTAAATACCATAAAAAATCACGTGTTTAATACCGATTCTGGTTTTCCTTACGATTGGATAAAAGACTTGGAATTTGTAGATAATACACTTTGGTTAGCAACCTATTCTAGCGGCATTATTAAAGCAGAATATAACCCTGAAACTGAAGAATTAGATAGTATTAAACACTTTGGTATTGACGAAGGCATAAGTGATTTACTATTAAAAGATATTGCTGTTGATACCCGAAATAGGGTGTGGTTTGCCTCTAAAACGGGTTCATTGGGGTATATAGAAAACGATACTGTTATTAATTTGGGTAAG
>JAGPVI010000277.1 GCA_018067115.1 Bizionia sp.
AAAATTTATAAGTAATGGTATTACCAATAGTCGCTTACGGCGATCCAGTTTTAAAACAAAAAGCAAAAGAAATCGCAGAAGATTACCCTAATTTAAAGGCGTTAATAGCGAATATGGAAGAAACGATGCACGGAGCTTTTGGAGTGGGCTTAGCGGCGCCACAAATAGGGCTGCCAATTCGTATGTTTTTGGTAGACGCGTCTCCTTTTGCAGACGACGACGTTTTAGAGGAAGAAGAACGTAAGTTTTTAGAGACCTTTAAACACACCTTTATAAATCCAGTTATTTTAGAGGAATCTGGAGACGAGTGGGCATTTAACGAAGGGTGCCTAAGTATTCCAGACGTTAGAGAAGATGTGTTTAGAAAACCAAATATTAAAGTAGAGTATTTAGATGCCGATTTTAAACCGCATACCCTAGAGTTATCAGGGTTAGCAGCACGCGTGTTTCAACATGAGTTCGACCATATTGAAGGTATTTTATTTACCGATAAATTGTCGTCGCTTAAAAAACGTCTTATAAAAAGTAAATTACTCAATATTTCAAAAGGAAAAATTGGGGTGGATTACCGCATGCGTTTTCCAAATATGAAAAAGAAACGATAAAAATTTGTAAATAAGAGGCGAACACTTCATATTTGCAATCTTTAAAAATAATAGACTATGGGATTAGATAAAATATTAGCAATTTCTGGAAAACCAGGATTATATAAATTAGTCGCACAAACTAGAGGCGGTTTTGTAGCAGAATCATTAATCGATAACCGTCGTGTATCGGTAGGAATACAACAAAACGTTAGTGTTTTAAGTGAGATCGCTATCTACACTTTAGCTGCAGAAGTGCCGCTAAAAGATGTGCTTAATAAAATTAAAGACAAAGAAAATGGAGCACAAACAAGCGTGAGCCATAAAGAAAGTAAAGATAAATTAGAAGAGTATTTCTTTGAAGTATTACCAGATTACGATGAAGATCGTGTGTACGCAAGCGACATTAAAAAAGTGCTGCAGTGGTATAATATGCTACAAAAAAATGACTTATTAAATTTTGAAGAAGCAGCAGTTACTGCAGACGAAGAAGAATAAGTTTTCTCATTTTAAACCTTTTAAAATCCAGCAATTTGCTGGATTTTTTTGTTTCTACCCTACTAATAATTGTACTTTTACAAAAACATTATTTTCATGAATTCTAGAGCCAGCCAATTACAAGCATTCGATCGTTTATTAACTATTATGGACGAGCTAAGAGCGCAATGTCCTTGGGATAAAAAACAAACAATGGAAAGCTTAAGGCCGCTAACTATCGAGGAAACTTACGAATTAGGAGATGCCATTTTAGACAACGATTTGGAGGAAGTAAAAAAGGAACTGGGCGATGTGTTGTTGCATTTAGTGTTCTATTCTAAAATAGGAAGCGAAAAGAAGAGTTTTGATATTGCCGATGTTTGTAATAGTATTTGCGATAAATTAATTCACCGTCACCCGCATATTTATGGTGATGTTACCGTAAAAGATGAGGAAGAGGTAAAACGTAATTGGGAAAATCTAAAGTTAAAAGAAGGTAAAAATAGTGTTTTGGAAGGGGTTCCAAAAAGTTTACCGGCATTAGTAAAAGCCACGCGAATTCAAGATAAAGTTGCTGGTGTAGGTTTCGATTGGGAACAGCCCGAGCAAGTATGGGAAAAAGTAGAGGAGGAGCTAGCAGAGTTTAAGGTAGAAGTGGCTAAAAACGATAAAGACGCTATGGAAAATGAGTTTGGTGACGTTTTATTCTCTTTAGTTAATTATGCTCGTTTTTTAGAAATAAACCCAGAGAATGCTCTAGAGCGTACGAACAAAAAATTTAAATCGCGCTTTGAATATTTAGAGATTAAAGCCAAAAGTTTAAACAAAGAATTAAAGGATATGACCCTTGCAGAAATGGATGTGTTTTGGGAAGAAGCAAAAAAACTTTAATTTTTTTCGACTTTAAAAGTCCAAAATGGTTTTTACTGCGTATATAATACTAAATGGCATCATCTTTCATAGGTAAATAATTGGTTAATAGCATAAACTTTTAAGATGTCATTTTTATAGATAAATTATTTCTTTATTCTTAATACAAGAAATAATTGGTTAGTTTAGTTAGGAGTCAAAATCCTGCTTGTCGTTTAGATAAGCAGGATTTGATTTTTTATATAAGGATGGAATTATTGTACCAATCATTGCAACTTTCTCCTTTGTTTATTAAACAAAAAAAAGACCCACAGTGTGAGTCTTTTTTCTAAAATTTAATACTATAATCTAGTATAAGTCTTTTATCTTTCTAAGTTTCGATTTCCAAATTTCTAAAGCTTCTTTTTGCTTTTTAATGTTATCATAAACAGATTTCACTAAAGGATTTGTTTTATCGGGGTTATTAAAGAACTGTAGATTATTTTCTAATTGGATAATTTCAGATTTAATGTCATCAACCTTTTTTCTAATAAAAGAACGTTCATTGTCTAATACTCTAGAGTCTTCAGCCGAAGATAAATCTTGAAGTTTGTTTTCAAATTTCAGCATTTCGACTTCTTTTTTATTCATATCTAAATTATTGAATAAACCGTCTAAAGTAGCATTGAAGTCGTTTTCTATTTTGCGTTTTTTACCAGGTACACGTCCAATGTTTTTCCATTGTGAGATATAACCGGTTATTGTTGCTAAATCGGCTTTTTGCTCTCCTTTTAACTGTACCTCTTTAACTTCTTTTAAAAGCGTTTCTTTTTCAGTAAGCGCTTGCTCTTCTTCGGCACTTGCGGCATTTCTTAATTGGTGAACACGATCGAAGTAATGGTTACAAGCCGCTTTAAACTGTTTCCAGATTTTGTCGCTGTCTTTTCTTGGCACGTGCCCAATACGCTTCCAATCGCCTTGAATTTTCTTCATTAAAGGCGTAACCGTATCGAAATCTTCACTGTCTTTATTGTCTTCGGCGGTTTTAATAAGTGCTTGCTTTTTACTTAAATTATCGAATTGATCTTTCTTTAAGTTTTTATAAAATGCATTTTTACTTCTGTTAAAAGCACGTACAGCTTCTTTAAACTTTGTCCAAGTAGCTTCATTAACCTTTATAGGTACTTTACCGGCTTTAAAAAAGGCATTTCTTAAGGTTTCAACTTCCTTAATTTTATTTTGCCACTCGCTGTGCGATTTTACTTCTTGAGTAGAGAGTGCTTCAATTTTAGCAATAATGTCGT
Organism: Bizionia sp.; assembly: GCA_018067115.1. Classification (GTDB taxonomy): domain Bacteria; phylum Bacteroidota; class Bacteroidia; order Flavobacteriales; family Flavobacteriaceae; genus Bizionia. Next base: position 3,215 of record JAGPVI010000277.1, read on the forward strand.
GTTTTACGATAAGGTTTTCCTCGTAAATTTCATCTTGCTTATCGTAATAATCTTGGCGTTTGTCATTAATTACTTTTGTGGCTTGCTTAAAACGATCCCAAATTAAATCGCGATGTTCTTTGGCAACAGGACCTAAATCCTCTTTCCATAATTTATGTAAAACCTGTAATTCTCTAAAAGAGCGGTTAGTATTATCGTCTGCCGCTAATTCTTCAGCGCGATCTATAATTTTAATCTTCTGAATAAGATTATGTTCAAAATCTTTATCGCGTAAGTCACGATCTAAATGTAGTAATTCGTAAAAACGCTCCACATTAAAGTGGTAGCTATTCCAAGCATTATTGTATTTGTCCCTAGGAATTGGTCCGGCACTTTTCCAACGGTCTTGAAGATCCTTAAATGCTTTATACTTCGAGTTCATGGAAGTTTCTGCATCGTCAGTTAAGGCTTTGATTTCCTCAATAATTTCTAAACGTGTTCCTAAATTACTTTTTAAGTTTTTTTCAAGTCCGTTATAATACGCACTAGTTCGAGATCTGTACTCTTTATACGCTTCATTAAAAGCGCGTTTTATAGGCGTAGAATATTTAAAATCTATTTCGTTACCTCCCTGGCTAATAAATTCTTCTTTCTTTTCTTCTAATAAGCTGTTGAATTGGTCATTAAATTCATTTTTAATACCTTCAACATGTGTTTTTATAGCTTGAACCTTGTGATTTTTAAGCAAGTTCTCAAGTTCGATAACCAATTCGTCCAATGATAGCTCTGGGTAATCTTTTAATTCTATAGAATGCCTTTCGCTATTGTCTTCGTCTTCTGCATCTTCTGCATTGGAAGCATCGATTTCGTTTAAAACGGCGTCTACATCTGCTTCATTTACAGCGTTTTCGTTGTTGTTTTCTGGTTGAGATTCAACGGTATTACGAGACTCTAATTGGTCTGTATTCTCTTGTTTTCCATCTGCATTTTGCAGGTTATCTTGCTCTGACATTGTTAAAATGTTAAGGGTTATCACTTAATAATTTAGACTTTAAAGATACTAAAAGTTCAGTATTTACAAAGGGCTAAGTAATTAATATTAAAGACTTTTTAATCCAAGTTTATGTATTCCAAATCTCCCATGCTTTTTCGGCTTGGAATTCAAGCATTTTTAAACCGTTAATAATTGTAGCGTTTTGTTTTTCTCCTAAAGATAAAAATAGCGTTTTCTCTGGATTATAAATTAAATCGAATACAATGTGTTTATCGGTAATGCGTTGATATGGAATTTTTGGGCAGGCATCTGTATTTGGATGCGTTCCTAAAGGGGTACAGTTTATAATTAATAAATTGCTTTTTATATCTTCTTCGGTAAGTGATTTATAGGTTAGCGATTTATTATTTGAAGCTACTCGCGATACAAATTTAAAATTGATATTAAGTGTTTCCAGGGCATAGGCAACCGCCTTACTAGCACCTCCAGTGCCAAGAATTAATGCTTCTGTGTGATACGGTTTTAAAAAGGGCTGCAGTGCTTGTTTAAATCCAAAATAATCGGTGTTATAGCCAATATACCTTCCGGTTTTGTCAATTTTAATCGTATTTACAGCACCTATACGCTCAGCATCGGGACTTAAAGCATCTAGATGAGGAATAATCGCTTCTTTATAAGGGATAGTAACATTTAAGCCTTTTAAATGAGGCGTGTGTTTTACAGAGTCGTTAAAGGCGTTAATAGTTTCAATGTCAAAGTTTACGTAGGAAGCATCGGCAATGGCTTCGGCTTCAAATTTATTTTTAAAATACGTTCGCGAAAAAGAGTAGTCTATATTTTTTCCAATTAAACCAAATTTACGCATGAGAATTCCTTGTTTTATGTCCATAGTACTCTAGGGCTAAAACGATAATAATACCTACGATAACATAGGAAATCGCTATTGCTGTTTCTGTATTTAATTCTGGTAAAAAGCGCTCGTAGTTTGCTATAATATGTTTACCGTTAGAGTCTTGCATGATCGTTCCGGCTGTGTCGGTTTTATAAATTGTTGTTTTCCAGGGCCATACAACGCCTAGTGACCCCACAATAAATCCTAAA
>JAGPVI010000279.1 GCA_018067115.1 Bizionia sp.
ATGTTTTCTTTAAAAGGAGAACTTATTGTAGAGATTCCTTTCGACGTCGTAATCATTGCAATACCGCTATTATTATACTTTATTATAATGTTTGCTATTGGCTTCTTTATTACAAAAGCTAGTGGCGCCGATTATGATAAAACAACGGCAGTGGCATTTACCGCCGCAGGAAATAACTTTGAATTAGCGATTGCTGTGGCTATTGCGGTTTTCGGTCTCCAATCCGATCAAGCTTTTGCAGGTGTTATTGGCCCATTAGTGGAAGTCCCGGCGCTAATACTATTGGTTCGCGTCTCCTTTTGGTTACGGAAAAAGTATTTTACAAACATAAAAAACTAATAATTACAGCATACGCACGCATGCATCTATAAACAACACGCATTACTCTTTATTATAAGCTTTAATGTAACGTTTAGCGCGTGGGTTGCCACTATCTAAAGTTAATGATTTGGAATAGTTTTTAAACGCTTCCAAACTGTCCCCGCTTTTTAAATAAGCGTCTGCCAAACTATCATATACATTGGCGCTTTCTGGATATAAAGCAACATTTACTTTAAATACGGCAATAGCATCATCAAATTCGTTCTTGCGCAATTTATCGTAACCATAACTATTAAACTTTTGTTCTTCAATAAAAACAAACATAGAATCTTCAGCTTGAATTTCTAAATACCCTTGCAAAGCCTTGTCATAGTTTTTATTCAACAAATAGTAACTTGGCACGTGGACTGTATCGGGCAGTTTTTTATAATCGTAGGTTATTGCAGCATCCGCAATCACTTCCGATAAATAATAACTACTATCTGCTGGATTTAAAACTAATTTCATTTTTTTATTTATTTCCTTCACATAAAACGTGCGATCGTCCAAAAGCAAAGGTTCAATATCTTTTGCCCCCAACCAATCTAGTAGCAAAGTATTGTTGTTGTAATGAATTGCCACCTCAGCATCGGGGTGTAATAGATAACGCCCTGTGGTTTGTTGTTGAAAGTCTTTCGTAAACTGAACCTGATGAGAACAGCTAAAGACAAACATAGTTATAAGGAAAGAACAAAAAGTTAATGACTTCATTGGGATTATGGTTTAGTTTGGTTGATTGTTTTACTGCTATACTGAGTACTTATAATATAAAAATTCACAAAAATTAAAGCACAAAAAAAACGCCTCATACCTATGAGACGTTTAATTAGTATTTTTGTTACGTATGGATTATTTAACAGCCATTAATTCTACATCGAAAATTAAAACAGCATCTGCAGGAATAACTCCTCCAGCACCACGAGATCCATATCCTAATTCACTAGGAATTACAAAACGCGCTTTATCACCAACGTTTAAAAGGCTTACACCTTCATCCCATCCTGCAATAACTTGTCCCATTCCTAAAACGAAATCTATAGGAGAATTACGTGTGTAAGACGAATCGAAAACCGTTCCATCTGTTAATGATCCTTTATAGTGTACAGAAACCGTTTTTCCTTTTTCTGCTTTAGCTCCGTTTCCTTTTTGAATTATTTGGTAACGTAAACCACTTTCTGTAGTTTCAAAACCAGTGGCGTATTTATCTAATTCTGCCGCTTTTGCTGCACGCGCTTCTGCAATAAGTGCTTCGCGAGATCCTTCAAAAGTTCTAAACGCTTCAATAGCTTTAAACTGTTCTGCCGCGTCTCCTACTCTAACAATTTCTAAAGTCTCGATAATATCACCTTGAGCGATAGCATCTACAACATCTTGTCCTTCTATAACTTTACCAAAAACAGTATGATTACCATCTAACCAATCTGTAGCATTGTGAGTAATAAAAAATTGACTCCCGTTAGTTCCTGGTCCTGCATTGGCCATAGATAAAACACCTGGTCCATCGTGCTTTAAGTCTGGGTGAAACTCATCATCAAACTTATACCCTGGGTTTCCTGTTCCTGCCCCTTGTGGACAACCACCTTGGATCATAAATTCTGGAATTACCCTGTGAAATTTTAAGCCGTCGTAGTAAGGAGTACCCTGTGGTTTTGCAGTGTTTTCCATATTACCTTCCGCTAGTGCAACAAAGTTACCTACCGTTCCTGGGGTTTTTTCAAATTCTAAATTAACTAGTATAACACCTTTGTTCGTGTTAAATTTTGCATATAAACCGTCTTGCATTGTCTTGTTTTTTTATGAATGACAAAGATACTAAGGATTTACGACTTACGTTTTATCATTTTAGATCTTTTTAAGATAGCTTCTAAATGATTACTCCTCAACTAAAGACACGTAAGTACTTGACGTTTAAAAACAAGAACTAAGACCTGATTTCAATTATATACCTAATAGATAAGTTTTAAAAGATAAAACTCTGGGTACTTTCTAAAAACCATGTATCAAAAAGCAAGATGCCGTTTTACAAAACGAGTGGGATGCTTTATTTTAGCACGTTGAAGAAAGGATATTATTTATAATAGAACGGTTTTACTTTTAAAAAAAACAGCCTAAAAAGTGTTTTTTTTTTAGGCTGTTTATAGTTTAATTAGCGACTTCGCTCATAAATTTAATACGATAGAGTCGTAGCTCTTCATCGTCATATTCACCATCAAATTCATCGATAGCAATGTCTATTTTATCGGTTTCAGATTCCATAAAATAATCGTGAAGCTCCTCTTGCTGGTCTTCATCCAAAATATCATCAATCCAATAATCAATATTTAGTTTCGTTCCAGAAAACACAATAGCTTCCATTTCCTTAATAAAAGCAGACATTTCCATTCCTTTGGCCGATGATATATCGGTTAGCGGTAATTTTCTATCTACATTTTGTATAATGTATAACTTAAGCCCTGAGTTCGTTCCTGTAGATTTCACCACAAGATCATCTGGTCTTACCACATCGTTATCCTCAACATATTGTGCTATTAAGTTTACAAAATCTTTTCCGTATTTTTTGGCTTTCCCATCTCCAACACCGTGCACATTACTGAGTTCGGCAATAGTTATAGGATATTTTAGAGCCATATCTTCTAAAGAAGGATCTTGAAAAATAACAAATGGTGGAACTCCAAGCTTTTTAGCATTGGTTTTACGCAAACTCTTAAGCAATTTCATTAATTGCTCGTCTACCACAGCACCGCCACCTTTGGCAGCTGTAATAATACTATCGTCGCGCGTTTCGTTAAATAAATGATCTTCCGTCATCATAAAAGATGTCGGCTGTTTTATAAACTCTAATCCTAATGTTGTGTTTTTTATAACACCATAAGTTTCAATATCCTTTTTAAGATATCCAGCCACTAATACTTGACGAATTAGTGCCATCCAATAGGTGTTTTCCTTATGTCTACCCGTTCCAAAAAACGGCTTAGTTTCGGTTTTATGAGATTTTATTAAGGCATTTTCTTTACCTATAATAACGTTAACCAAGTCTTTAGACTTGTACTTCTCCATTGTTTTCTTGACAATTTCTAGTAATAACTTAACGTTATCTTGCGCTTCGTGTTGCTTTTTAGGAAAACGCATGTTATCATCTAAATCACCACCTTCTCCGGTTTCATTATCGAAAGCTTCGCCAAAATAATGCAATATAAATTTACGTCTAGAAATAGACGTTTCTGCAAAAGCAACAACCTCTTGTAATAGCGCCTGTCCAATCTCTTGTTCGGCAACGGGTTTCCCCGACATAAATTTCTCTAATTTCTCAATATCCTTGTAGTTATAGAATGCTAAGCAATGTCCTTCTCCTCCATCGCGAC
>JAGPVI010000282.1 GCA_018067115.1 Bizionia sp.
AAAAAGGTGAACTCTCGTTCACCTTTTTTATTTTTAAAAAACGACATAAAAAAAAGCAGACTTTAAATTTAAAGTCTGCTTTTTTTATATAATTAGCCCTTTCAAGCTAGCATACGTTTTTGCCTATTTAGCATTAGCGTAACGCTTTTCTACTTCGTTCCAGTTTATTACATTAAAGAAAGCCTCAATATAATCTGGTCTTCTGTTTTGGTAGTTTAAATAGTAAGCGTGTTCCCAAACATCCAATCCTAAAATTGGAGTTCCTCCACAACCAACACCTGGCATTAATGGATTGTCTTGGTTTGGAGATGAGCACACTTCAACTTTTCCGCCTTCTTGCACACAAAGCCAAGCCCAACCAGAGCCAAATTGTGTTGCAGCAGCATTACTAAATGCGTCTTTAAAAGCCTCGAAAGATCCGTAAGCAGCTTCAATAGCATCTTTTAAATCTCCAGACAAACGTCCTTTTCCTTCTGGATTCATAACCTTCCAAAATAAAGAGTGGTTATAAAAACCGCCACCATTATTTCTAACAGCTTTGTTATCCATATCTAAATTAGTAAGGATGTTTTCTATTGTTTTACCCTCTAAATCCGTCCCTTCAATTGCAGCATTTAATTTAGATGTATACCCTGCATGGTGCTTAGAGTGATGTATTTCCATTGTACGCGCGTCGATATTTGGTTCTAAAGCGTCGTATGCATATCCTAATTTCGGTAATTCGAAAGCCATAATTTTATTGTTTTTTTGGTTAATATTTCTTGAAAGTAAATTTAACGATTTAACGCTTCAATAAAAAATTTAAACACTCCTATCATATTTGTTTTAATAATACTTTAACACCCGTTATTTAAAATCCACTCAATTTACCGTAAAAACAACAATCTTGCCTTTAAAAAATCATTATTGTTATTATCTTGTAACAAAAAACTGCATGAGTAATCTTCAACCTTTTACGGTATATAATGCTTCGGCGGGAAGCGGTAAAACCTTCACCCTCGTTAAAGAATATCTTAAAATCCTTTTTGCCTCTACAACCAGAGATCAATTTAAGCATATTCTAGCCATTACATTTACCAATAAAGCGGTTGCCGAAATGAAAGAACGTATTGTAGACACTCTTAAAGAGTTCTCCGATCCTAAAATACTAGAAAAACCAACCACTATTTTTTCTCTTATTTCTAAAGAATTAAATATTGAACCGGAAGCGCTTCATATAAAATCAAAAAAAATATTGAATACCATAATGCATAATTATGCCGCCTTCGATATTTCTACGATTGACGGATTTAATCACCGACTGATTAGAACCTTTGCTCACGATTTAAAATTACCCCTAAATTTTGAAGTCGATTTAGATTCTGAAACCCTACTTAATGAAGCTGTAGATCGTCTTATTTCTAAAGCAGGAACCGACAAAGCGCTAACCAAAGTACTTATAGATTTTGCTCTCGAAAAGGCAGACGACGATAAAAGTTGGGATGTAGCACGCGATTTTAATACCATCGCCAAGTTATTAATTAACGAAAACGATTTAAAATACGTAAAAACGCTTGAAGGCAAAACGCTTGAAGATTTTAGCAAACTCAAAACGGTTTTAATTCAATCCATTGCCGCCGCAGAAAGCACTATACAAACCAAAGCAGGGTCGGTCTTAGACAGTATAGCCCACAACAATCTAGACATTAAAGATTTTACTCGCAGCACATTGCCTAATCATTTTATAAAAGCAAAAGCTTTAAACTTAGGCGGTCTTTACGAAAACAAATTAGAAAGCAATATTGCTGAAGGTGTAAGCCTCTATAATAAAACATTAGCTGCCGATAAAAAAGATAGCATAGACCGTATGCTCCCTAGAATAGGAGAATTATATGGCGAGATAAAAAAAGAGGTCTATCGTTTAAAATTTCTTAACTCTTTTTATAAAAACAGCACTCCATTATCGGTTTTAAACGCCATTAACAACGAACTAAACGCGATTAAAACGGAGCAGAATAAAATGCTGATTTCAGAATTTAATGCCATTATAAGCGACGAATTAAAAAATCAACCCACTCCGTTTATCTATGAGCGTATGGGCGAAAAGTTTCGTTACTACTTTATAGACGAATTTCAAGACACATCCGAAATGCAATGGAGCAATCTCGTTCCTTTAATAGACAACACTTTAGCGGGTCAAAATTTAAAAGGAGAGCAAGGCACTGCTATGTTGGTGGGCGATGCTAAACAAGCCATTTACAGGTGGCGCGGTGGAAAGGCCGAGCAATTTATAGACTTGTTTAATGCCACGAGCAAACCTTTTCAAATAGAACAAAAACTCGAAAACCTACCGGCAAATTACCGTAGTTTCGAAAACATAATCACCTTTAATAATGGTTTTTTTAAATACTTGTCGGCGCACGCCTTTAGCCATTTAAACTATGCAGAGCTTTACGAACTCGCACACCAAGAGATTACCAAAAAAGAGAAAGGTTTTGTTAATATTGACTTTATAGATTTCGAAGACGGCGACGATAAAAACGAACTGTATCCAGAATACGTTTTAAATACTATTACTAACTGTTTAGAGAACGGTTTTACATTAAAAGACATTTGTATTATCGTTAGAAAAAAAGATGAAGGCGTTGCAATCGCTCAGTATTTAAGTGCTCAAGGCATAAAAATTACTTCATCGCAAACAATGCTTATTAATAATGCCCCAGAAGTTAAGGTTGCCAATAGCGTGTTAACACTACTTACTAACCCTAATAACGACCAAGCACGTATTACGATTCTGGAGTATATAGCCCTTAAGTATAACATTAACGATAAACACGAGTATTATACGCACCATATTAAACTACCCGTAAATGCGTTTTTTAAAAGCTTCGAATATTTTGGAATACTTGCAGATCCAAAACAAATTATCCAATTAGGGCTTTTTGATATTGCAGAATCTATTGTGCGCACTTTTAAATTAGCAGAAGTCTCAAATGCATACGTTCAGTTTTATTTAGATACCGTATTAGAATACACACAAAAAAATATCTCGGACATTTCTGGCTTTCTGGATTACTTCGATAGTAAAAAAGACAAACTAAGCATTGTATCTCCAGAAAATCAAGACGCGGTCCAGATTATGACTATTCACGTGTCTAAAGGATTAGAGTTTCCAGTAGTTATTTTTCCTTATGCACAACAAAATGTCTATGGTGAAGTCGATCCAAAAGAGTGGTTTAAATTAAATGCCCAGGACTTCAATAATTTCGAGTACACCTTATTAAATTACAATAAGGATTTCGAGTTTTATGGTGACGAAGGCTTGCGAATTCATGAAAAACACCAAGCCGAACTAGAACTCGATAACATCAATTTGTTATATGTTACACTAACACGCGCTGTAGAACAATTGCATATTATAGCTAAAAAAGACATTAGTAAAAAGGGAGAAGTAAACGAGAAATCGTATTCAGGCCTGCTCATTAACTATTTACAAAATATGGGCGAATGGCAAGACAGCCAGCTTACCTACAGTTTTGGAAACCCAGCCCGAGAACACAAACCCGAAGCAAAGGAACACAATACCATCCAGCAACCAGAATTTATATCTACAGCAAAAGAAGACCACAACATAAACATTGTAACCAATGCGGGGTTTATGTGGGACACCACGCAACAAGATGCTATAGAAAAAGGAAATTTAGTGCACGATATAATGGCCCAAATAGACACTGAAACCGATGTAGACCTCGTCATGCAAAAATTTCTGTCGTCCGGAACCATTAATACAGCACAATCGCAAGAATTAAAAAACACAATAACAAGCATTTTATACCATCCGGAATTAAAGTCTT
>JAGPVI010000311.1 GCA_018067115.1 Bizionia sp.
TCTTTAGGCAACCTTTTTACTTTTAAAAGCGTCTATAATAAAACAGACCCCAAACCTCTTAGATTATGACAAGACTATTACTCTGCTTAGTAACGTTCCTTTATATCACTACTTCTTTTTCGCAAATTACAGGTCGAGTAACCTCTGTAACCGGAGAAAATCTTCCCGTAGTGAGTGTTTATTTAAACGACACTTATATAGGCACCACCACCAACGATGATGGTGTTTATGAATTGAGCCTCTCTAAAACTGGAGATTACACCGTTGTTTTTCAATATTTAGGGTACAAAACAGTAAAAAAAACAATCACTGTTACTTCTTTCCCTTTTACTTTAAACGCCGAATTAATTGATGAAGACATTTCTCTTGGTGAAGTGGTAATCAATTCCAAAGACAATCCTGCCGATATTATAATCCGCAAAACGATTGAGGCCCGAAAAGCCAACCTAGAAAAGCAAAACACCTTTTCTGCTAATTTTTATTCCCGAGGATTACTAAAAATTAAAAATGCTCCCGAGAAAATATTCGGACAAGAGATTGGAGATTTAGGTGGCGCCTTAGACTCTACCCGAAGTGGGATTATCTATCTTTCTGAAACTATTTCTAAATTAGAATACCAAGCACCAAAGCCATTAAAAGAAAAAATAATCGCGTCTAAAGTGAGTGGTAACGACAACGGTTTTAGCTTTAATAGCGCCAATAGTGTTAATTTTAATTTTTACGATAACACCATCAATTTAGGTAACGCGCTTATTTCGCCTATTGCAGATTATGCCTTTAATTATTACCGATACAAACTCGTTGGTGTTTTTTATGACGACAAAGGCCACTTAATTAATAAAATAGAAATCACCCCAAAACGAGAAAATGATAAAGCGTTTTCTGGTTTTGTGTATATAGTAGAAGACGATTGGAGTTTATACGCCGTTGACGTTTCGGTTACAGGAAAGCGTGCACAGGTAAATCCTGTAGATGTGTTTGCCATAAAACAATCTTACGCCTACTCAGAATCCGATGCTATTTGGGCAAAAATATCGCAGGTATTCGAGTTTAAGTTTGGTATATTAGGGATTACCGGCGATGGTTATTTTACAGTAGTTTATAGCGATTACGATTTTGCTCCTAATTTTAAAGACGATCATTTTACGCGAGAAATTCTTTCTTTCGAAGACAATTCTAATAAAAAAGACTCTATCTATTGGTTACAAAAAAGACCTGTTCCCTTAACGCAACCGGAAAATAAAGACTACATAAAAAAAGACAGTATTCAATTAGTTCAAAATTCTAAACCCTACCTAGACTCTATAGACAGTGCAGATAATACTTTTAAAATAACTGATATTATTAGCGGTTACAGATTTCAAAATTCTCATAAATCGTACAGTTTTAACGTGAGTTCTCCTTTAAAAGGTATTAACTTTAATACGGTTCAAGGTTTTAATAGTTTTTTGGATGTAAATTTCATGAAAAACTATGACGATTTTAATAAATACCTAAGTATTGGTACAAAAATAAATTATGGCGAAGCCGATGACCGCATACGTGCCGTTGGTAATTTCCGATTTAAATTTAATAATATTAACGATCGTTTTATTTCATTCTCTGGAGGTATAAAAACCGAACAGTTTAATAGTGCCGCGCCTATTTCTCCTCTAATAAATAGCATCAGTACGTTATTTTTCGAGGATAATTATATGAAATTATACGACAAAACTTTTGCTGAAGCTACATTTTCACAAGAGTTATTTAATGGGTTTAGACTCTACTCTTCTTTAGCATACGAGCGCAGAAAAGCTCTTTTTAATCACACAGATTATACTTTTATAAACGAAGAACGCGATAGCTATACCAGCAATAACCCGCGAGAACCTTTTAATTATTTAATGCCGAGTTTTACAGTTCATAATATTGTGAAACTGAATGTTAATGCGAGAATTAATTTCGCGCAAAATTTTTATAGCCGCCCAGACGGGAAATTTAATATTAACAATAATAAATACCCAACGCTAACTTTAGGTTACGAAAAAGGCTTGGGTGCCTCCAACTCTAATTATAATTTTGATACTTTTAAATTGGACCTTCAGCAAGAAGTGGTTGTAGGAAACAAAGGAGTTTTAAATTATAATCTAAAGGGAGGCTTCTTTGCCAATGCAGACGCTATAGCATTTATAGATTATCATCATTTTAATGGTAACCAAACCAATGTTAATTTTAGAGGCTCTTACTTAAACAGCTATAAAAACCTACCGTATTACGCATTAAGCACTAATAAAAATTACGCCGAAGTACACGCACAACATAACTTTAAAGGTTTTATAATGAATAAAATCCCTTTGCTAAATAAGCTGAATTACAATATGCTAATTAGCACCAATATCGCCTACACAGACAACAACAAGCCGTATACAGAATACGCTATTGGAATCGATAATTTAGGTTTAGGAAAATACCGTTTTTTACGTGTAGATTATGTGCGCTCGTACCAAGGTACTGGTTTTATAAACGATGCTGTTTTATTTGGTATTAGCTTATAAAAAGTAATTAATAATATAAATTATAACTTTTGAACATTAGTTAGCTACAATTTAAACCCACTCGAACTTGAAAGAAAACAATAAGAATTTAATTGGTTTTTTTGGAATCGGAGCATTTTTCGTTCTGACTATTGCAGGATTTTCACACTTGATGAACGTAATTTTAAGAGATATTAATTTTGTACTAAACACAAAACCGAACCTAAATTATTGGACAACTGAATTAGCTATTCTACTGTTTTTCACAATAGTTTCTCTTCTTGCTATCAATTGGTTTTTTAATAATTCTGAATCCATTAAAGCGAATATTCATCAGACTTTATTCGCTATTATTGGGTTTTATTTCCTATTTCAATTACTTCAATTTTTGTACACTTTTTATGGAACTCAAATTATTATGGAAAATTATATGGAGAATTTGGGAAACTACTATGACTATTTAGAAGAAAAACCACTTTACCGAACTTATAGCTCTTTATTGATTTATATTAAATATTTGATTTTTGGACTATTGGTCTATATTAAAACAAAAACCACTACCAATACCATGTAAAAAAAAATCCAACAATATGAAAAAACCCTTATCTACATACTTTTTAGTTCTATTTCTTTTTTCATTTATGCTTTGTAAAAGTCAGGAAAATAAAACAACAGAAATAATTCAAAAACCAAAACACTTTAAAATTCTTGACGAAAAAGAAGGAGATTTAGATAAAGATGGCGTTTTTGAAAAAGTTATAGTTTACGATACCGAAAAAGAAACGGATATGGGGACGGAAAGGCAACTATACATTTACAAAAAGAACCATAACAAATGGGAATTTTGGAAAAAATCAGTTGGCGCCGTATTACCAAGTCAACACGGCGGAATGATGGGCGATCCTTTTCAAGGAATTTCCATTGATAGAAATTGTATTGTAATTAATCATTCCGGAGGCGCGCGTCAAAAATGGCATTATACGCATAGGTTTAGATATCAAAATGACCATTTTCAATTAATCGGAGTTACAGTAAATTTTGGTTCACCTTGTGATAATTTCTTCAATTTTGATTATAATCTATCAACCGGTAAGATTAATTACAAAAAAGAAACAAGCGATTGTAAAAATAAAAGCTCGGAAATTGAGAAAAAAGAAATAATAAGAAAACTCAAAATCTTGCCGAATATGGCTAACTTTTATCCTGGAAATAACAAATTCACCTTTCCTAATTCTGAAACTATAATTTATTATTAAATTAAAATACTGTTAGCAATAATCTATCTAAAAAAATAGGCGATGTAGTTATAAACCCAAGGTTCTATCTCATTTCAAACTTTATGCAGAGCTGAAAGTTCCATACTTTGCAACGGCCTACTTTTTATATACTAAACGTCAGCAATAATTATAAAACACCTTATGAATTTTAATTCTTTTTTTAATATTTTATTATTTTTCATTGTAACCAACGTCGTGTATTCACAGCCAGGACATACTTTTGTAAATCTAAATAATGGAATTGGAGATTATATAATAATCGATTCTACCACTAATCTTAATAAAATTGAAATACTAAAAGAAAAAAAACAATTACGTCTAATAATAAATTTAAGAGAGATTCCTACTCAATTTAAAAACTTTGAATCTCTTGAAAGATTGACTATTCAATCAGACAATCTATTGACAGATTTATCAGCATTAAACTATTTTACGAACTTAAAAGAATTAATCATATTTAGATATTCTGGCGAGTCCATATCATTTAAAAAATTGAAGCTAGATTCTTTAAAAAGCATAAGAATAACTGATGCTTTCAATTTAAAAAACATTGATGCTTTAACAGACCTACCTTTATTAGAGGAATTAACAATTACGCATACTCCAAACATTGAAAAATTCCCTAAATTCAATACCCACAATCAAATAAAAACCTTAGTCATTGACTATGTTAATGACAGACGAAAGAAAGCGTTTAATAACTATCTAAAAAATATAAAGCATTTAACAAAGCTAGAATCGGTGACTCTTGGAAACATTAAAGGAATTAATAAAATTCCAGATTTCCTCCCTCCTTCTATTTCTTATCTTGAAATCAATGGTTGGTCTCAAGAGCATTGGAATGGTGAGAAAATTGAAATTAATG
>JAGPVI010000298.1 GCA_018067115.1 Bizionia sp.
ACGGCGATAATCCGGCGCGCTCCTCCACTCCCATTCCTATTTCTTCGATAAGTTCTTTATGTTGTTCTGAGGCTGATTTCATCTTAAAAATTTATACAAATTTACAATTAGTTCACAACATAATGAACTCATTCTGAAAATACAAAAGCTAAGTGGTTTTATTTCTATATATAAAGTGTACTAAAATAATTAGTAAAGACAATACAATTCCTAAAACAGAAACACCAAGCCATGCATAATGTTCCCAAGCGTATGCGCCCAATACTGTACCGAGTGCTCCACCAATAAAAAAGCCGACCATATAAATAGTGTTTACACGATTCCGTGCTTCTGGGTTTTTAGAAAAAATAATATTTTGATTGGTAATGTGTAAGCCTTGTAAACCTAAATCGACAACGATTATACCTATAATTAAACCCATTATAGAATGAGCAGAGAACAAAAAGACAATCCAAGAAAGGAGGATTAAAATTGCCCCTATCATAATAAGTTTGTTTTTACTCACCTTATCATTCATTTTACCAACAACCGTTGCACCCAGTGCACCGGCAATTCCAAAGAGCCCGAATACGCCTGTTACGCCACTACCGTAACCAAAAGAATCCTCCATTAAAAAGACCAAAGTTGTCCAAAATGCACTCAGCCCAGCAAAAGCCAAAGCACCTCGTAAGGCTGCTACACGTAAAGCAGGTTCGGTTTTAAAGTAAAACCAAAGTGATTTCATTAAGCTCGCATAACTGTCTTTATACGTCGGTTTCATTTTTGGTAGTTTAAACGAGAGTAAAACGAATAAAACAACCATAATAATCGCGGCCGCATAGTACATAATTCGCCACCCAAATTGCTCGCCTACCAAACCACTAATTACGCGACTCCCCAATATACCAATTAACAACCCACTCATTACAATACCTATTGCACGACCGCGACCTTTATTGTCGGACAATGCTGCTGCCATTGGCACAAACAATTGAGGAATAGCAGAAGTAAAGCCGATTAAAAAACTACTGGCAATTAAAAGAAATAAGCTGCTAGATAAACCCGCTGCCACTAAAGCCAAGACCATAACAAGAAAGTCTATTCTCAAGATTTTTTTATTCGATATCTTATCCCCTAATGGAATAATAAACAACAGTCCGAACGCATAACCTAATTGCGTAGATAAAGCAACATTACTTACCGCAGCATCTGAAACATTGAATGTTACAGCCATTTGATGTAGCAACGGTTGATTATAGTACAAATTGGCGACTACTAATCCTGCCGAGATGCTCGTTAAATACAAAACCGAGTTCGTTAATTTTGGTACCATTATTAATAATATTGTAGATTGTTTTAGTTTCTGTTAAAGACCAAAAGCTCTTAAAACAAGTAATAGCTTTTAGGCTATAATTTAGTCTGTCAAACAGAGCATCCTTTTAATTCTGGGAATTAAAAGGATGTATATATTATTTAAAAACATACTATTTGCAACACTTTATCTTTACTAAGACTGTGCGCAATAGTTTATACTTTGAGTTTGTAATAAATTTTTACAAACTTAAAATATCTGCGTATTGTTGTAAGTTTACTTCTACTGGTTTAACCGAATCGAACTCGTTTGTAGCACAATTATAAGTATAATGAGCTGCCCATTCTTTTTGATTTGCTACCATTGTTTTTATAGAGTCTACGACATAAGTAATTTCTTCGTTAGACATTGTAGGGTGAATTGATAAACGCACCCAACCTGGTTTTTCGGTTAAATCTTTGGCTTCAATTTGCGCGATAATGTCGCTAGAATTTTTGTCGTTAATTCCGCACAAATAATGAGCATACGTACTTGCACAAGACCAGCCTCCACGCACCTGAATTCCGAAACGATCGTTTAATAATCGCACGGCTAAATTGTAATGCATATTATCGATATTAAAAGACACACAACCAATTTGCTGTTGGTTTCGTGTTCCTAAAACCGTTAATGCGCTAATGTCTTCAACCGCATCATAGAAATACGTTAAAAGCTCGTCTTCACGCGCTTTCATTTTATCGACATTCATTTTCTCTTTCAAATTAATAGCCAAAGCTGCTCTTATGACTTGAATAATACCTGGCGTCCCACCATCTTCTCTTGTTTCGGTATCTTCGTAATAATTAAATTCCCCTGAAGGTTTTGTCCACTTTACATTTCCTCCACCTGGGTTATCTGGAATTTCTCTTTTATGGATATTTTTGTTATACACCAAAACACCACAACTTCCAGGTCCGCCTAAGAATTTATGAGGAGAAAAGAAAATAGCATCTAAAGATTCTGCTTCATTTTCTGGATGCATATTAATATTTACATAAGGTGCCGAAGCAGCAAAATCCACAAAACATAATCCGCCATATTTATGCATTATTTTTGCTAATTCCTGGTACGGAGAAATAATTCCTGTAACATTAGAACACGCCGTAAACGACCCAATTAAATGCTTACGATCACTATATTTTTTAATTTCATTTTCTAAAACTTCAGTAGCGACTAACCCCTTTTCGCAAGGCGGAAGTATTACAACATCTGCTTCTGTTTCAAACCAACATACTTGATTAGAGTGGTGTTCCATATGCGTTAAAAACACAACAGGCCTATCGGTTTCGGCTAAAGGTGCCCCATTAAGATTAGCAGGTAGTAATTTAAGAATACGTAATAACTTGTTTAAAGCGCCCGTCATTCCTGTTCCTGCAGTAACTAAAATATCATCTTCTGAAGCGTTTACATGTTGCTTAATTGCTTTACGCGCTTCACGATATAAGTAGGTTGTTGCTTTACCACTTTCACTAGAAAAAGAGTGCGTATTTGCCATCATAGGGCCCACTTTTTCACAGATTACTTTTTCAATAGGCTGGTATAACCTTCCGCTTGCAATCCAATCGGCGTATAGCATATTCTGCTTACCGTATAAAGAGTTAAACGTAGCATCGTTACCTATAACACCTGCTCTAAATGGCTTAAAATACGTTTCTAAATTAGATGAGATGTTCTGTTTATTAAGTGTATCTGTTTTCATAATGTATTATTCTATCATTTTTAATAGCTGCAGTTAAACTGCGATATATTCTAATAAAAACACCATTACCTATTACAATAGACAATGGTGTTTAATTAGTATTTAAAATTTACTCAATCCGTCTTTTAGCCAATTGTAATATTCTTCAGCATCTGGTGTAAACCCAACTGGTTCGCTAAGCGTTTCACCATTATGATCTACAATCGCGTAAAAAGGTTGTGTGTTTGTTTTAAACTTAATCGTTTGGAATTCACTCCATTTTTGTCCGATGTATTTTAATTGTTTACCCGGTCTTAATTTAGATTCCACGATTTCGTCATCTTCTAATTTACGTTTATCATCTACGTATAGTGAGATTAAAACTAAGTCGTTTTTTAAAGCACTAAGTACTTGATCGTCTACCCAAACGTTTTGTTCCATCTTACGACAGTTTACACACGCCCAACCAGTAAAATCTAGCATAATTGGCTTATTTACTTTCTTAGCATAAGCAACTCCTTTATCGTAATCGTTAAAAGCTAAAATTTGATGTGGTGCTAATAAATGCCCACCATCTGGTAAATCTTGTAATACTGCTGCCGAACCGCCACCAGATTTTGAGTTCCCTACTCCATAAGGAGACTCAGCATAATCTAATGGAGGTGGAAACGCACTTATAATTTTTAAAGGTGCACCCCATAATCCAGGAATCATATAGATAGTGAAGGTTAAAACAATTAAACCTAAACTTAAACGTCCTACAGATATGTGTGTTAAAGGCGAATCGTGAGGTAATTTAATTTTACCAAAAAGGTATAATGCTAGGGTACCAAATATAGCGATCCAAATAGCGATAAATACTTCACGCTCTAAAATATGAAGTTGTAATACTAAATCTGCTTGCGATAAGAATTTAAAAGCTAAAGCTAACTCTAAGAAACCAAGAACTACTTTTACTGTATTTAACCAACCACCAGATTTTGGTAATGAATTTAACCATCCTGGGAATGCTGCAAATAAAGCAAATGGTAAAGCGATTGCTAATGAAAAACCAAACATCCCGATAATAGGTGCAATACCTCCTTTTGAAGCCGCCTCTACTAATAAGGTACCTACAATTGGACCAGTACAAGAGAAAGACACAATAGCTAATGCTAAAGCCATAAAGAAAATACCAATTAAACCACCGCGGTTTGCTTGAGCATCTACTTTATTCGCCCATTTATTAGGTAACATAATTTCGAATGCTCCCAAAAATGACAAAGCAAATACAATTAATAATATAAAGAAAATAACATTAAACCACACATTGGTTGCCAATGCATTTAATGATTCGGCTCCAAAAATAGCAGTTACTGCCGTACCTAAAATTAAGTAGATCACAATAATACACAGGCCGTAAATAATAGCATTCTTAATTCCTTTAGCTTTATTTTCACTTTGTTTAGTGAAGAAACTCACCGTCATAGGAATCATAGGGAATACACACGGTGTTAGCAAGGCTGCAAACCCCGATAAAAAAGCGATAAAGAAAATACCAAATAAACCTTTGGTTTCACTACCGCTAGAACTAGATGTTTCTGTCTTATCTTTTACCGCATCTTCTTTTGCTGTATCAGCATCTTTAGGCTCTGTAACATTTAAGGCTGGGGATACTGTTTCTGCAGCGATAGCACTCTCTTTTACAGCCGTTGCCTTAGTAAGATCGAAATCTAAATCTATATAAGCTGGTGGTAGGCAACGTGCATCATCGCAAACCATAAACTCTACTTCTCCTTTAATAATAGAAAGTTCTTTATTTACTAATTTTATATGTTGTCTAAAAGAAGCTCTATTACCAAAGAATTTAATACGCATATTAAAAACCGGATCGTCTATAGTAACACCTTCTTCTTCAATAACTTTATTTACTAACTCTACAGAATCCTTTGTTTCGAACGTAAATGTTGTTGGAATCGGTCCGTTTTCAGGTACGTTTTGAGAATACAAATGCCATCCTGGTTCTATTGTAGCATTCGCAACTAAAACATACTCAGAGTCTGAAATTTTCTCAACAGCAGTACTCCATTTTACGGGGTCATGAATTTGTGAGAACGCATTAAAACCAATGGCCAATGCTAAAATTAAAATAAAGTTTTTCATTTTTCTTGTTTTAAAAAGCTGTTGTAATCAGCGGTATTTAACGTCTTTACTTTACGAGATGACTTTATCAAGCCATCTCGCAAAGCGACTTGTAGACGCGGGTTATAATTAATTTTCTGGGCTAAAGATTATCTCATAAGATTTTGCATTTTTAAGTGCTTTTTTGGTGAATTTCTTAACATCTTTTACCGTTATTTTTTTTGCTATATCTTCAAAGTTTTTTTGGTTATCCATATTATAACCTTCTCTGAAATAATTTAATAGTAATCGCATATCATAACTATTATAACTTTCTTCTTGTTTCTTTTCTTTTAAATAATTCGTTACCGTTTTATCTAAATCCGATTGCGAGATATCGCCGTTGGCAATTTTATTTAATTCTTCATGAACGATAGCCACCAAGGTGTCTACTTTATCTGGATTACAATCGAACTGAACTGCAATTAAGATTTCTTCATTTGGTCGTTTAGATACATTAGCATATAAATTAACACCATATGTACCACCTTCCGTTTCTCTTAATGTTGCATTATACCTTAAGTTTAAAATTCCAACCAAGGTTTTTGCTAGCAATTCATTTTTTAAAGAGTGCTTAAAATCGTTTTTATATGCAATTTTAACCGAACTCTTAGGGTCTTCCATTTTTAACAAGACGTCTTGTTTAATGCTATTCGATGTCCATTCTACACTATTATCAATCCATTTTTCTTGAACGCCTGAAGTAGGAATACTTGCAATATATTGTACTAATAATGGTTTTAAAGCCTCTTTAGAAATATCCCCAACAACAAAGAACTCAAAATCTCCAGCATTGTTATAACGCTCTAGATAAATATTTTTAATTTCTTCAAAATTTAAATCCTCTACAAAGCTAGTATTAATCAATCGTTTTTTTGGATTATTTTCACCATAAAGTGTAACAATTAAACTGTCTTGCATTTTAGAATTTAAATCCTCACTACGTTTAACAACATAATTTTCTAACTGACCTTTAAACACTTTAAAAGCATTTTCATCGAAACGCGGATTTACAAAACGCAAATATACCATTTGTAATAGAGTTTCCACATCTTTTGTGACAGCAGAAACTTTAAATTTATCTGTAAAAACGGTAGAATCTCAAATGCGTATTGCCTCCATTAAAATTAGAGAAGCATATAAAGATGATTTCATTTTCTTTTTAACTTTTATTAAGGATTAACTTACTAAAAGCATTACGCTGTAAAATCTTGAGCTCTATTTTTCCCGATTTCCGAAGTCTAGAAAATGATACGGCAACACGCTTTATTTTCTATAATAAGTACTTTTATTACCAACATTTCTTCAAACAAAGTCTCGTTTTCCAATCGTATATTAAGGTCATACAATGATAGTCGCCAAACACTTAATTAAAATGGTTCGTAATTACACACTTTCTATATAAGCATTCTACAAATCTTTTTCATAGATGGAAACTTGAAACAACATAAAACAGGACCTCTTACACCATAGAAAAAACAAGTCACTTTGATTTCAACCTTTCATCAAAAACCAACAACAACTCACTGACAATTAGGATTTTAACCGACTTATATTTACTATTATCGATTATTACACTAATTATTTGCTAATTCCTTATTTTAATTGCAACTTTAAGATGCTATTAATCAATACATATTTATCATGGATGTCTTATACTCAACCGAGCGTATGCTCTGTCGCCTGTGCAACTTTTCTCGTTTTTTATTTCGTTATGTAAAAATAAATAGGACATCCATTCTTGGACTCCCTATATTTTTTTTCTTGCTATTTACAGTTAGTATAAACGCTGTAAATGTAAATCTTCCTTCAGACAACCTATCTACTGCAGATAGTGTTGCTTATGCTAAGGACTTTTCTTCTATTGAATCTAACCAGGCACTTAGTTTAAATTCAAACACAGAACTTCCTGAATTATCTGTCTCTAGTACTTATTGTTGTTCTGGCTCACAAGTTACTCTGACAATAAATGGAAACCTTAATGGAAATTCTTTGTGGTATATCTACAAAAACAGTTGTGGCGGCAACCTTGTAGGGGTAACCTCTGGAAACTCATATATTTTGACGGTCAATACAACTACTACATTTTATGTAAGCGCTGGCCAAGGTAATGGTAGTAACTGTGCTAGTATTACTGTAAATGTTAATTCACCATCTAACCCACCAGCAACAGCATGTTACGAAACAGCGACTTATGATGATGCGTCTTGCGCGTGGATAATAACTGGAACACAACCAGACCAACCAACTACAGCGTGCTACGAAACCGCAACATTCAACGAGGCAACATGTTCTTGGGACGTAACAGGTACTCAACCGGACCAACCAAATACAGCGTGTTACGAAACTGCAACATTTAATGAAGCAACATGCTCTTGGGACGTAACAGGTACTCAACCTGACCAACCAAATACAGCGTGTTACGAAACTGCAACATTTAATGAAGCAACATGCTCTTGGGACGTAACA
>JAGPVI010000317.1 GCA_018067115.1 Bizionia sp.
AGAGCACGCTTCTACAATCTCTTTTGTATTCTCCTCTTTATTGCAAAGAATAATATCTGGTTTGAGTGCTTTTATTTTATCAATTTTAATTTGCTTTGTGCCACCAACGCTCGTTTTTGTTTTTTTAAAATGAACAGGATGCACGCAAAACTTGGTAATACCAACAATATTGTCTTCTAAGCCTAAATCGTAAAGCAATTCGGTTTGAGAAGGCACTAAAGAAACGATACGAAGTGGTGTTTGTTTTACTATAATCATAACATCTGATTAAAAAATTAAATAGCACTTTAAATATTAACTCAATAAAATAGCTTCCATTTCCTGTTGTAATTGCAAAGCTTTATTGGCGGCTTCTGTAGCATAATCTTCATCATTTGAAGCATAAATAATACCTCGAGACGAATTTATAAGCAAGCCTACTTGGGCGTTCATACCATATTTACAAACCTCTTGTAAGTTTCCGCCTTGGGCACCAACGCCTGGAACAAGTAAAAAACTATCTGGCACTATTTTTCTAATATCTGCGAAGTACTCTGCCTTAGTAGCACCTACCACGTACATTAAACGTTCTGAGTTCTCCCAATGCTTAGAGGTTTCCAACACGTGCTTATATAACGCTTTGTCGTCAACTTCTCGTGTCTGAAAATCGAAAGCCCCAGTGTTTGACGTTAATGCCAACATAATAGTGTGTTTGTTGTTGAAAGCCAGAAATGGCTCTACAGAATCTTTCCCCATGTAAGGAGCCACAGTTACACTATCGAAAGCTAAATCCTCGAAAAAAGCCTTCGCGTACATTGTGCTTGTATTACCAATATCGCCACGTTTAGCATCGGCAATCGTGAAGATTTCAGGATGATTTTTATTTAAATATTTTATGGTTTTCTCTAAAGCTTCCCAGCCTTTTAAACCATAAGCCTCATAAAAAGCAGTATTAGGTTTGTAGGCCACACACAGATGATGTGTCGCTTTTATTATCGCTTTATTGAATTCGAAAATAGGGTCTTCTAATTCTAATAAATGCTTAGGTATTTTATTTAAATCGACATCTAATCCTATACATAGGAACGATTTTTTTTTGCGTATTTCGCTAGTGAGTTGTTGTGTTGTCATTACCGATATCCCCAAAAACAGGGTGTTTTTTAACTGTTTATTTTTGAAGTAAGCATAATTAGTTTATGCTTTTATATTATTAAAAAAGCCTCAAAATAGAGGCTTTAAATTTTATATTTGATCGCTATTGGATTTCAGTTTCTGAGTGTTTTCTGCCAACATTAATTCGTCAAGAATTCTTTGAATATCACCATTTACGATATTAGACAAATCGTATAGTGTTAAACCAATTCTATGATCGGTTACACGCCCTTGTGAGTAATTATAAGTTCTAATTTTTGCACTACGGTCTCCAGAAGTTACCATAGTACCACGTAAAGCAGAATCTTCCTCTTGCTTTTTTGCCAACTCCATATCGTAAAGTCGAGAACGTAATACTTTAAACGCTTTTTCTTTATTTTTATGTTGCGATTTCTGATCTTGACATTGGGCCACTAAGCCCGTTGGAATATGCGTTAAACGTACTGCAGAATAGGTTGTGTTTACAGATTGCCCTCCAGGTCCTGAAGAACAGAAGAAATCTACACGAACTTCTTTTGGATTAATTTCAACATCAAACTCTTCAGCTTCTGGAAATACCATTACGGTTGCCGCACTAGTATGAACACGACCCTGAGTTTCCGTTTGTGGAACACGCTGTACACGGTGTACACCCGCTTCAAACTTTAATGTACCGTACACATCATCTCCGTTAACTTCAAACTGAATTTCTTTAAATCCACCGTTTGTTCCTTCACTATAATCTACGGTACTAACACTCCACCCTCTACTTTCACAGTATTTAGTATACATTCTAAACAAATCTCCTGCAAAAATACTAGCCTCATCCCCTCCTGTCCCTGCACGTAATTCTACAACTGCATTTTTAGAATCTTGAGGATCCTTAGGAATTAGCAATACTTTAATTTCTTCATCTAAGGCAGGAAGGCCTACTTTAGCTTCATCGTATTGCATTTTAGCCATTTCTACCATTTCTGGATCGCTACCATCGGAAATAATTTCTTCAGCTTCGGCTAAATTGCTCGTTAATTCTAAATACTGCTCACGCTTATCCATAAGAAGGCGTAAATCTTTATATTCTCTAGTAAGTTCTACATAACGTTTTTGATCTGAAATAATACCAGGCTGAATGATTAAATCACTAACCTCATCAAAACGCTGTTTTACTATTTGTAATTTATCTAACATTTAAATTTCTATTGTATAGCAAAAATACGATAATTTATTAATTCGCAATATGTATTAGGTATTTAGAGTTTGAAAAATATTAATCTATTATTCGCATCACTAACTAAAGGCTACATTAAATTAGCAGCCTTTTAAATTACCAAACTATATAACTTTTGAGGGTTTTATAATTTATATACAGCTATCAATAATTGCGTTTAAATTAATTTATTTTTACTCAGTAGATTGTACTCTATTAATAACAGAATGATGCTATTCCATTACTCTATAAGACAGAAAAAACATAAACACCAACTTTAGACTTGGTTTTATTTTTAATGTTCTCATTATTTAAAAAGAAAGGCCAACTCATAACAATGAACGGATTACAATAACGACTCTTAAAGCTCGCCCTTGCACACACTAAACACTTCTATAAGGACTTCTCTTACTACTATTTAAAAGTCGAAAACAACACCTACACCAAGAATTTGTTTCCATTGCATTTTTGGTCCTCTTTCCACTTGTACTCCATCGACCTCTTCGAAAGTACTAATATCATCATCATAAATAAGGTGAGACCCCAAGGCTGTCCTAACGTGATCATTAACTTTAAAATTCACCAATAACTCCCAGTTAATATCAACATTACCAAAGCTATTTACGTAATCGGTATACAGTTCTACCAAGCTTTTAAAATCGATGTTTTCGAATAAATTAGTTTCGTATGCACTTGTAATTAGTATACCAAGTTCTGATCGTACACGCTGGCCTTCTTTAAGCACATCACCATTTTCATCGAACACAGCAGGTTCCACACCAAAAGACCCGGCGTTAGACAAGTCGCTATCTAACACAATTGTACCCTTATAAGTAAGAGGAGATAAGTACAATGACATTTTTTCAATATTTTTACCATACTCTGCTCCAACACCGAGAAAAGTATAACCCGGTGCCATAAATTTAGAAATAGGATGGTCGCGATTTGGGTAACTATACCCGTGTAAAAACTGTGACTTAAAATTAAATCGTGCGGAATAATACCAATTAGAAATAGTATCTTCTTGATAACCAAACTTTGAAGATATCTCTAAAACATCATCAGTTTTACGTAATTTTTGAGATTCTTGTTTATTAGCCCCTAATCTTACTAAGGCTCTATTTTTCCAGGTAATATTATCCTTTTT
The DNA here is from genome assembly GCA_018067115.1 of Bizionia sp. Classification (GTDB taxonomy): domain Bacteria; phylum Bacteroidota; class Bacteroidia; order Flavobacteriales; family Flavobacteriaceae; genus Bizionia. The sequence continues at coordinate 3,465 of JAGPVI010000317.1, forward strand.
ATAGTCTGCTGTTGTTACAAAACTACTTAAAGCCGAAATAGAATTACTACCCCCCGCGTTCCAATTAATAAAAGTAACTTCACTTAAATCAACACCGATTTTATTTTTAATAGTCCACGGTTTGATTGAATCTTTTTTCACTATCGAATCCTGTTCACTTTTAACAGTAATAGTATTTTGTTGCGCTACTGCACTAACGCTAAAAAACAGCGTTAGCAATAAAATAATAACTCTCATAAGGTAATCACATATTTACATTTAGTAGGTAAACGTACCAAATTCACTTTTAATTGTAAGTCTTTTATTTTCTGACGCTTCGACTCTACCAATAACTTGAGCATTAACATTATAGCTTTTAGATATTTTAATAATTTCGTCTGCTATTTCAGGATTTACATACACTTCCATTCTGTGCCCACAGTTAAAAACTTGATACATTTCTTTCCAATCTGTTTTAGATTGCTCTTGAATTAGTTTAAATAATGGTGGTACTGGAAACAGATTATCCTTTACAATATGAAATTGATCTACAAAATGAAGAATTTTTGTTTGCGCCCCTCCTGAGCAATGCACCATTCCGTGAATATCTTTACTTGTATATTTAGACAGTATATTTTTAATAATTGGTGCGTACGTTCGTGTTGCAGACAATACTAGTTTCCCGGCATCGATTGGAGATTCGTCGACTGAATCTGTTAACTTAACTTGCCCGGAGTACACTAAATCGCTTGGCACAGCAGCATCGAAACTTTCAGGGTATTTTTCGGCTAAATATTTATGAAACACGTCGTGTCTAGCAGATGTTAAGCCATTACTACCCATACCGCCATTATATTCTTTTTCGTAAGACGCTTGTCCGAAACTTTCTAATCCAACGATAACATCGCCTTCTTTTATATTAGCATTATCAATAACATCGCTACGTTTCATTCTTGCTGTCACTGTAGAGTCTACGATAATAGTTCTTACTAAATCGCCAACATCGGCAGTTTCACCACCGGTAGAGTGGATAGTTACTCCAAAACCTTTTAGTTCTTCAATAAGTTCTTCGGTACCGTTAATAATTGCAGATAGCACTTCTCCTGGAATCAAGTTTTTATTTCTTCCAATGGTAGACGATAGCATAATATTATCGGTTGCACCTACACAAAGTAAATCGTCAATATTCATTATTAAAGCATCTTGAGCAATACCCTTCCAAACAGAGATATCTCCAGTTTCTTTCCAGTACATATATGCTAAAGCACTTTTGGTACCTGCTCCATCGGCATGCATGATTAAGCAATAATCGTCGTCGTTGGTTAAATAGTCTGGAACGATTTTACAGAATGCTTTAGGAAACAATCCTTTATCTATATTTTTTATGGCATTATGCACATCTTCTTTTGAAGCTGACACTCCTCTTTGACTGTAACGTTTACTTATTTCAGAACTCATAGTATGTTGTTGAATTGCAAAGATATTTATAAATAAAAAGCACACAAGTATATTGCGTGCTTTTAGTATTAATTTATGTTAAAAGTTAAATTTATTTCCAATCCGGCATTGAACCCGCACTAAATAGTTGTTTTTCATCAGTTGAAGTTCCAAATTGGAATTTATACACTTCAGGAATTGCACCTGTATTATTACCTTCCCGTGTATAAATAAGCCCTCCTTCATTAGGTGCGTATTTGACATCTAAATCATTTTCTCCCGACAAAACGCTAGTCTGAAGCTGAGTGTGTGTCGAGGTGAGTAAATCATAAATAAATATGCGACTTTCAAAAATTCTATAGTTAACATTCTCACTCCCTGTTATATCTCGTGTATACACTACTTGATTACTATTTGCAGTAATATCTATTCCTCCTAAGGCTCCAGGCAAACCTTCAATAATTATGGTTTCCTCAGTATTGGTTGACAAACGGTAAGTAAAAATTCTAGCATTATACCCAGCAGTGTCGTTAGTTTTTATAAGTAATAAATCGGTATCGAATGCAGTCTCTTCTACTTCAGTAATAAAAGAACCATCAGTGGTTTGATATACCAAAACAGCACCACTTCCATCTGAGTTAATTCGATACAATTTATCTAAATTAGGATAATACAACTGACTTCCGTTTTGCGCCCAACAGAAATCGACTTCCTTTATTCTAAATCCATTAACCGAAATTGCAGACGTGACCTGGGTTTTGTTTGCTCCCCCCGTATCCATTATAAAAATTTGAGTATCACCTCCTACATTCCTTAAGTAAGCTATTTTATCAATCACAGGATTCACTCGTGGTCTAAAACTATTGGTGTTTCCGTTGGTTAATTTTAACAGACCAACATCTAAATCCCCAGCTTCACTATCTGAACCGTCATCAGTCCCTGAATAAATAACACTATTACCTTCTTCCTCTTTTACAAAAAAGTAAGGGTTATCTGGTGAGGCAATCGTAGTGAACTGACTAATTTCTGAAGCTACATCATCATTAACACCATCGTTTACTTTAATCTGCCAAAAATACGTAGTGGCTAAATCCAAATTGGAAGCTAAATAGAAAGTGTCTTGGGCGGTTTCATAAAGTTCTATGTCGTTAGTTACCCCATTTCTTAATTCTAAGACATAACTTAAATTGTCATTTAGATCTGGGTCTGTTGACTCCCAAGTAAATTGTACTTCAAAAGATACTTCAGTCTGTAAATCTTCAGGAAACACTAAAATTGGCACACTAGGTGGTTGATTATTCGCGTTAGATAAAGCCAACTCAAAGGCAACAACGGCTGCTGTGTTCTCCAATACCGAAACTGATTCAAATGCTGTTACATAGCCACTCAACTCAGCCTGAACTGCGTATGTATTTATTACCGCATTTTCAATTACAAAATCCCCCTCCTCATCGGTAAACACAGTACTTGACACTGGATTCGTTGATATTTTCACATTTTCCAATGGTGCATTGGTTCCTTTTGCAACAACTTTACCGTTGATAGTACCTATACGATCTCCATCAATTTGCTCCTCACTACAACCTATGATTACTAGTAACAAGAGCGGTAAGAATAATAAGTGTTTTAACTGTTTCATCATCACATCTTTTATATTAGTTACTATCATTTTTTGTAGGTTTTGACTCTCTTTCATTCGGTTTTTCTTTATAAAAACTTTTCTCTATATTTTCTCTTTTAATTCTTCTTAATTCCTTTTTACGCGCTCTTTCTTCCTGTTTTTTAGGGTCGTTATTACTTAAGTAAAAATTCAGCCCAACTCCTGCGCGTAGATACATATCATCTCTTGTACCTCTTATAGAACCATCTAAATCGTCACTAAACACAAAATTATTATCTACAAATAGTGAAACACCTAAATTATTAAAAGCTAAATACTCGATACCTCCTCCAAAAAACACTTTAGGATGAATACTATTAAAATCGTTAGAAATATTTGTTCCTGCACCCGCAAAAACAAAAGGCGACAACCTATCAAATGGCAAAACAGTGTATTCTACATTTGCATCTATAGCATAAAAATTTTGATTAAAAATATTCTTATAGTATTATAAGAATGCCTGATACATGTTTAATGAAAAATATTGCTTTAACATTAGAAAATTTAAATAAAACCGCTCCTATTTCA
>JAGPVI010000320.1 GCA_018067115.1 Bizionia sp.
TGCTTGTAAAGCGTGTAATTGGTCTTCATAATTTACCGTGCTTAAATAGTTTCTAAAACTTAAAGTAATAGCGTTAAAAGAATTAAAATTATAATTTCCAGAAATAGTGGTTTCAATATCTACGCGATCACGTTGCCCAAAAATAATATCCCCATCGGCTTTAGTAACATAACCTCGATCGTTGGTATAATCATCAAATTCAAATTTTAAAACTAATAAAAATTTATCGTTGAATTTAAATCGCGGACCAACAGAGAACCAATAATTATTAAACCCATATCTATCACTATCAAAATGTTTAGCATACCCAGTGTTGGCGTCTATAGAAAAGAATGTATTATAATTAGAGGAAATCCAAAAGTTGCTTTGGGCATAGTTTTTTGTTAAAAAGAAACTCTCAAATCCGTTTCTAGGTTCGAAAAAATCGTATTGTTTACCAACATTCCAATTAAAATTAACTCCAAAACCGTGTAGTTTTTTATTGGTAGCATTAAATTCAGCCCCAACATTGGCACCAGTATAGGTATATGGCGTGCTTAAGTTATTATAATTACCCCAAACGCCGATATACATATTGTTTAGTGTTTTAGTAGGCTCGAAAATACGGTACGAGGCATTGGCAGAAAAATTACTGTAATTATTACGGTTTAAAATACCTAAATCATTAATATCGTAATCTTTATCTGCGTAACTATGCGAGGTATTAAAACGATATTTACCACTGGTTTTACCAAAGCCTAAATAAGAACTGTAGCCCTTTTTATTGGTGTCGACGTCGTTTAATTGACTCATTTTTGCTTCTCCAACGACCCCGTAAGTATTACTTTTATTAATTAAATCTAAGAGTAATGCCGTAACATTGGCGTCTCTAAATTCGCCATTTCTAGTAACGTTGGTGTTAATTATAGTCGCCGAAGAATTTTTATTAAACTGTTGATCGAGCACTAAAATATTATAATTAGCCAAAGGCTCTATTACTTGTTCTCGTTTGGATATAATGGTCTCCTCAAAGTTGGTTTGCGCATTTACTGCCGTTTCTCTTTTGTTAATTGTTACCGATGTTTTCTTGGTAACGGCGTTAAAGAAGCCAATACCCAATCCGTTTTTTGTTCTCCCAGAAACCTTAACAGCATTTAGAAGCTGTATTTTTTCAGGATAGTCTTCAATGTTTTCATTACTCTCAATATCGGGGTATACAGAAGGGTTTCTACCAATACGTCGCGAGTAGAATAAATTACCTTTATTAAATAAATCGACACCTTCGGTAAAAAATTGGCGTTGCTCAGAAAACTGCTGTTCAAAAGGGCCAAGATTTAATTGAACATCATCGAAACCTGCCTGACTAAAATCGGGGATTAAAGTAGCATCGAGTGTAATGTTTTCGGTAATACCATATTTTACATCAAGTCCGGCAGCAAAATCAGTGTCAGTTTTGCCATCAAAACTTGAAACTAGGGCAGAAGCGTAGGGGTAAAAACTTAAACGAGTTGGCGGATCTATATTTTGAATCCCTACCAGCTCACCATTGTAAAGGCCAATACTGTTTCCTGTGGTAATATCTACAGGATTCCAGGTAGATTGTTCGCGTGTTTTTCTAAAATGTCTATGAAATTGAATGCCCCATGTTGGGTGCTCTTGTTTGGTAAAACGAAGACAGCGATATGGGATTTTAATTTCCACTATCCAACCGTTTGGCATAACACTAACGGCACTTTCCCAAACAGCATTCCATCCAAAATCTTCACCTATACTAGGACTCTCAACAGCATCGGCTTGATTTCCTGTAGGAAATACAAAAAATTCTGTATTATTTTGTGCATCGTTATTGGGGTTAAAAACAACTCCGAAAAAATCATTCTGACCAAAATTATCACGCTGATTAAATTGCCGCATTATATCTTCGGGGTTATCGTATAAATAAGCTGAAATATAAATTCCAGTGTCATCGTACGCCATTTTAACTTCTGTACGCTTATTATGCGGGTCCAGTTTCCCTAAAGTGGGTTTAAATTGTATAAAATCTGAAGCTATTTGAGTATCTCGCCATATATCGTCATCTAAAACTCCATCAATCTTGGGTGCAATCGTTGCTCGTGTAATATTATATTTCTTTTTTGATTGCGCCGTTGTGGGCAAATTAAAAAGTAAAATTAATACTATAAGGAGTGGTGTTTTCATCGCTGTAAAAGGTTAGTCTGTGGTTAAGCCGAACTTTAGTATAGACGGTGCTTCTTTTTAAATGTTACAGTTTTTAATAAAAGATTTGAAATTTTTTCAGCAGTAATCTTAATAAAAAGTTAAATACTGTACGGTATGTAAGGTTTTACGGTGATTTCGGACTCATTTTAATTAAATTCAATCTATGAAAGATAATAACCTACAACGCGCCACTTTTGCCGGTGGTTGTTTCTGGTGTACAGAAGCTGTTTTCGATAAAATTAAAGGTGTAGACTCTGTAATTTCTGGTTATACGGGAGGTGCTATTAAAAACCCTGCGTATAGAGAAATATGTACAGGAAGAACGGGACATGCCGAAGCGATCCAGATTTATTTTAACCCCGAGGTAGTTAGTTTTATTGAGTTGATGGAGATGTTTTTTGCCACTCACGATCCTACCACTTTAAATCAACAAGGTCACGATAAAGGCACGCAATACAGATCTGGTATTTTTTATGAATCGGAAGAACAAAAGCATCAAGCAGAAGCATTTATTTCTTTTTTAGATTCTGAAAAGATTTTCCCATCTAAAATTGTTACCGAAATCACTCCATTGGGTGCCTTTTATAATGCAGAAGATGATCACCAAGACTACTATATTAATAATAAGGAACAATCGTATTGTCAATTTGTAATAAATCCAAAAATCGATAAGCTGAAAACCTATTATAGTGACAAGTTAAAAGAGTCGTAAATTGATAACGTAAATTGATAATTAGAAAAGAAGTATAAGATTATGCCATATAAAAATTTTGAGGAATATAATATGCGAGTTACCGAAGATGTAAAGGATCGCTATAAATCTATTATTGAAGATTTAGGAGAAAATACAGAACGCGACGGACTTTTAAAAACGACGGAGCGCGCTGCGAAAGCAATGCAGTTTTTAACTCAAGGGTATGCGCAAGATGCTGCCGAGATTTTAAAAAGTGCTATGTTTAAGGAGTCTTATAACGAAATGGTTATTGTAAAAGACATAGAATTGTATTCCCTTTGTGAGCATCATATTTTACCGTTTTTTGGTAAAGCCCATATCGCTTACATTCCAAACGGGCATATTGTAGGATTAAGTAAAATACCTAGAATTGTAGATGTGTTTTCAAGACGTTTGCAAGTACAAGAGCGTTTAACAGAGCAAATTTTAAATTGTATAAACGATACGTTAAAACCCGAAGGAGTAGCTGTTGTTATTGAGGCTTCGCATATGTGTATGATGATGCGCGGTGTGCAAAAACAAAATTCTACAACCACTACATCTGGATTTAGAGGGGCCTTTAAAAATATTGAAACACGTACCGAATTTTTAAAGTTGATTAGTGCTAACTTATCATAACGCCGTCTAGTTTTTGTTATTTTAATATGCTGATTAGTAGGGGTGTATTGGCAGTCTTTAAAAGTGGAATAAAATTTGTAATAGTTATATAAGAACAATATAAATTATTAATGAATTTACAACACAGCAATAAATATAAAAAACTAGCAGTAGGATTACTTTTTGATGCCGTAGGGTATTTAAGCTTTATTATTCCTGGATTTGGGGAGTTAACAGATATTATTTGGGCTCCTATTTCGGCGTGGTTAATGACCAAAATGTATAGTGGTAAAAAGGGTAAAGTAGGCGCTATAGTTTCTTTTGTAGAAGAGCTACTGCCAGGTTTCGATATTATACCTTCGTTTACCTTAATGTGGATTTATACCTACGTAATTTCATCTTCAAAAGAAGAGATTATTGAAGTATAGTAGCCTAAACAAAACATAAAAAGCCAGTAATTAATTAATTACTGGCTTTTTTATGCTAAAAATAGTGTTATAAAACGATATTCAATCCAAGGTTAAAACTTCGGCCCATATTAAAGATACCATCGCTTTTTAGTCGTGATAAGTGATTAATATACGATTTGTTAGTTAAGTTACTACCGCTTAAAGATACGCCAATTGTGGTGTCTAACAATGTGAAATCGCCACCAAGACCCGCGCTTAATAAGTTATAGCCATTTGTTGATGTTTCGAAAGCACTCGTATTGTTTTGTTTAAATGTAGATTTTAATTTTACGAAAGCATAGCCTTTAGTTAAGTGTCCTTTTTCGAATTCTACACGAATTTTATTCGTTAAACTGTTTGCAGGAATTAATGGTAAATACTGTCCATTGTCTTGTTTTCCAGTAACTGTTTCAAAACTACTTTCTAAATGTAACCAATGTATTGGGTGCGGGTGTAAATGGAAACCAATTTCGCCACCATATAAAGAAGCGTCTTCTTGTAAGTATAAAAACACTGGGTCGTTATTTATAAAGTCTCCGTTTGGTGTTAAATAAATGTAGTTGTTTACTTTATTATAAAAACCATTGGCAAAAAATTCGAAGTGTTTATTACCGTATTCAAACGTTATATCTGCTTGAATATTTTGCTCGTTTTCTAACTCGGTATTCCCAATCTCGAAACGATTGGTTCCTTCGTGGCTACCGTAACTTGTAAGTTCTGCTAAATTTGGCGCTCTATATCCAGAAGCTATATTTAAACGTACAACCGTTTTTTCTGTAATATTCGTTTTTACACCAATCGATCCATTAAAGCTATTATAATTCTTATGTATTCCAGAATCTACATTAATATCTCGTGTATCAAAACGGGCGCCTAATTGTATATCGGCTGCATTAAAGTGAATGTGTGAGGTGGCTAAAACACCAAAATCATTAATTGTAGCGTCTGGAATTAATTGCTCCTCACCATAATTTTTATTGGTTTGGTTCATTCCCTGAATACCAATGATTGTTTCTATAGCTTCAGTTTTAGGAAGGTGATATTTAATATCATAATTAGCCGTTTTTAACTTCATATGTAACGCTGGGTCTAATACTCCTTCTTCATTTTTGTCAGCGAGATGTTCTTCTTCCTCATCCTCATGCTCATCTTCTGCATGGCCGTGGCCTTCATGCTCGTCATGATGGTGCTCTTCGAATTCTTTTCTGTCGTTATACGTGTAGCCAAAAGTATAATCTAAACGTGAATTTTTAAAATAGGATGTCGATTGTAAACTAAATATGTGATTGGTTAAATCTTGGTAGGGTAGTAATGGCGAACGATTCGTGTTTTGTTCACCAATACCGTCGGTAAGACCTAATTTTGAATGGTTTATATTATATCTAAAATCTGTTTTAAAACCATCCACTTGGTAGCCAATTCCTGCTTTAAAATCTTGCTCTCTAAAACGTGTATTCGTCACACGATACTCATCTGTATCATAATCGGAGTGTTCTACGAGGCTTCCTCTAAAAAGAAATTTTATAGTCTCGCCAGACGATTTATAGCCTACATTTGTACTGTACCCTTTAGTATTGCTAAAATATTTCCCTTCAATATTAGAAGCAGATGCGTTTCTAGGTGCATACTTTTCTGGGTTTAAATATAAAACGCCTCCTAATGCATCACTACCATAGAGCAATGATGCAGGTCCCTTAATAACCTCTACGCTTTCTATTCCCGCATCGCTAATACCTAAACCATGTTCGTCTCCAAATTGCTGATTTTCTAATCGTATACCTTGGGCGTACACTAAAACACGATTAGAACTCAAGCCTCTAATTACTGGTTTGCCGATGCTCACTCCTGTAGAAACACTTTCTACGCCGGCAATAGTACTTAATCCGTCAGATAAATTCATTGCGCCCTGCTGTTGTAATGCCTTTATGTTTGCGCGTTCTACTTTCATTACGTTTTCACTTTGTAATTTGTGGAAAGGAGTAGAAATTATTACTTCTTCCATTTCTATGGCCGAAGGTTTTAATGAAATTATAAGCGTACTATTTAAGGGTAACGTTATGTTTTGAGATGTGGTTTGGTAACCAACTATCGACACAATTAAGTTTTGTGTACCACCCGGAATGCCCTGTAAAGTAAAAGCGCCTTCTTGGTTGGTTGTTGTCCCTTTTTCTAATTTTGGTATGTAAACCGTTGCAAATTCTATTGGTTTATTTGTGTCTTGGTCTGTTATAATACCTGAGATATTCTGTTGTGAATACAGTTGAGTTACTACTAAAAATAGTAGTAAAGTATAAAAATGTTTCATTGATATATTTTAATTAATTTAAAAAATAGTGGACTTTCACCTCTGTATGAAGTGAAATAATAAAAAACTATATGTTAAACTAATTGCGGAGGCCCTCGAAGAGAGAAGGGTAGCTGTTGATGGTCGCTTATAAACTGATATTGCGAGCTAGAAATTTTGAAATTTTCTTCAATAGATAAAAATACGTAAGTATCGAAATTTAAGGAATACGCATGGTTTAAATTAAATTTATAAAATTCGCAATCTATATCGATTTCGTGAATATGTGTTTCTTTCTCTCCAGAACACACTTCGTGTTTATGATCTTCGAATATATGGGCAAATTTAACAACAGTAGGTATAGCTACTGCAAAAACCAAGGCCATTGCGAGTAATTTTATACTAATATGTTGTTTAAAGTGCTGCATTTAATCTACTAATCTACCTAAACCAAAACGACGAATCATTTTCTTTTCAAACTCCCAAAAGAATTTAAATTGACCAAAAAGCCAACCAAAAGTAACTAAGAGAATCTGATAAAAAATAATGCCAATGATAATATATAAAAACCAATAAACATAGATGTTTAGGTTTTCTTTAGTAATTCCCAATAGCTTAATAATTGGGCGTCCTACAAAAAGAGAAGACGACCCCGTTATAGCAAATACCATAAAAATACGAATAAGCTCCCAGCGGTACGTAACATTCCATTTCTTTTCTAATTTTGTAAAAAGAAATAGTATAAATTTTAAAAGGATAAAAAATGCTACAAGTGCAAGCGCTATTTTTAGAACAATATGGTATTCTGCTATAAATAAACTAGTTAATTTAAAACTAGAATACAATAGAATAAGAGCTCCAAAAATTGGAAAAATTAGTTGCCAATTTTTAACGATATCCCAGCGTGCTTTAAAGTGTTCCATAATATTTAATACAGCCGCAAATATAATTAATTTGTGGGAACTCTACCGCCTAATAGGTTTTGTTTATATGTGTTTTGAAAGTAAATGAAGTAGTTGTACAGTTTGTAATTTAATTCGTAGCCGTAATTGATATCATTTTGGTAATTAATGTGAAGCTCATATAGTTTTGAACTGTAACGTAATGGTTGTGCTACACGGTGATTCCATTCTGTTACATACCTAAAATTTTTGTTTTCTAAAAAACTCTGGTTATAAAAACCTTCAGGCTGCGCTGTAGATTTTAACCAATAATTAAAGCCAGGTTCTATAATAATAAGGTCGTATTCTAAGCCTTCGCCAGATATTGTTATCGTATCCCCTTTAGCCACGGGCGTTTCGGGTGGACTGCTTTTAGCGGGTTCCTCATTTGTTTTACAACTAAAAGCGAGGCCAATAAACAGGAGTATGAGTGAGAGTTTATTCATTTTTTTTATTAAAAATACAACATTATGGACGTAAATTAAAAAAAGAGCTAAACAGATGTTGTACTCTTTAGCTCTTTAGAAATATAATGTGGTTAGATTTAGATTATTTACCACCAAAAAGACCGCCTAGCAATCCGCCAAGTCCGCCTTTCTTTTTAGCGCTTCCTAGCACCATTCCTGCAACATCATCAATAACACTACCATCGCCGTCTGCATCAAGAATTTTTTCTAAGAAATTTTGTTCCTCATTAGCATCATTGCCACCTAATAATCCCCCAAGTAATCCTGATAAATCATTCGATGAGTTTACGTTTTTTTGTTGTGCTTGTTGACCAAGAATTCCCATTAGGATTGGGGCCGCCACTTTTAAAATTTGAGCCACAGACCCAGCATCTAATCCAGCTTTTTGGCCAATAATTGTTTCTACACCTTGTTTTTTGCTACCTAATACGTGATTTAAAATTTTATCACCATCATTTTTTACATTGTCATCAACGCCGCCAGAAAATAAACCTCCTAAATTGTCTAAAATCCCACCACTATGTTTGCTTTTAATGGCACTCATTAATCCTTCTGCCCCTTGAGGAGTAGATGCATTTCGCTCCATTGCTTTCATTAATACGGGTAAAGCCATCGTAAGCA
>JAGPVI010000338.1 GCA_018067115.1 Bizionia sp.
AAACGAACGATAGCGTTAAAACTATCACTAAATGAGCTAATACAATCTGTTAGTTCATACTATCTTATTTTATAAATTAAACCAATCATATGAAACAAATTAAAGCATACGGAGCAGAAGATAAAAATGCCAAATTAAAACCTTTAACTATCGAACGTCGCGAGTTATTAGAAAACGATGTAGATATCGATATTCAGTATTGTGGGGTTTGCCATAGTGATATTCACTCCGCACATAACGATTGGGGAGGTTCTAAATACCCTTTAGTTCCTGGTCACGAAATTGTTGGTCGCGTTACTAATGTGGGGAGCGCTGTTAAAAAGTATAAAGTGGGAGATTTGGTTGGCGTTGGTTGTATGGTCGATTCGTGCCAGGAGTGTAGCTCTTGTGCCGAAGACTTAGAACAATATTGCGAAAACGGAATGGTCGGTACTTACAATGGAAAAGATAAGCATACTGGTAAACAAACCTTTGGAGGGTATTCTACAAGTATCGTTGTAAAAGAAGAATTCGTTTTAAGTATTCCCGAAAATCTTGAAACTAAGGCGGTCGCACCACTATTGTGTGCAGGAATTACCACATTCTCTCCTTTAAACCATTGGAAAATTAAAAAAGGTGACAAAGTTGGGGTTATTGGCTTGGGTGGTTTAGGCCATATGGGAATTAAATTTGCCCACGCAATGGGAGCCGAAACAATTATGATTACAACATCGCCAAGTAAAGCAGAAAGCGCCAAAGATTTGGGGGCAGATGCTGTTTTAATTTCTACTAATGAAGATGAAATGAAAAAGCATAGCGGAACTTTCGATTTCCTATTAAATACAGTTCCAGTAAAACACGATATTAATCCTTATATACAACTCTTAAAAAGAGATGCCACGATGGTACTTGTTGGCGCTATTGAGCCTTTAGAGCCAATGAATGGTGGACAAATTATTTTAGGAAGAAAGCGCGTTGCCGGGTCTTTAATAGGAGGGATTAAAGAAACTCAAGAAATGTTAGATTTCTGTGGAAAACACAACATTGTAAGTGACGTGGAAATGATCGATATACAAGAAATTAATACTGCTTTTGATAGAGTGACAAGTAACGATGTTAAATACCGTTTTGTAATTGATATGAAGAGTCTAAAATAAGACAATCGTAACAGAACCTTAATAATTAATAGTAAAACCGAAAATGAAAATGATGATAAAACCAAGAGAGAAAACCCCAGAATTAAAAATACAATTAGTAAACGGTACACAGTGGAAGCTAAGCGATCAAGCGCCTAAACACTTTACAATGCTTCTTTTTTATAGAGGAAAACATTGCCCTGTGTGTAAAAAGCAATTAGAAGAACTTCAATCGTTGTTAACTAAATTCACAGACCGTGGCATTAATGTTATAGCCATAAGTTCAGATACCGAAGAAGTGGCTAAATTAACGCATAAAGAATGGGATATTAAAGATATTCCTTTGGGTTACGGATTTCCAATTGAAGAGGCGAGAAAATGGGGGCTTTTCATTTCTAAGGGAATTAAAGAAGAACCAGAGCATTTTACAGAACCAGGCTTATTTATTTTAACTCCAGAGTCCACGGTGTATTGGGAGTCTATTCAATCTATGCCTTTTGGCCGTCCAGAATTTAAAGACGTTTTAGGCGGAATTGATTATATCCTAAAAGCCGATTACCCAGCTAGAGGAGAGGCATAAAAAAGGATCCTCTTTAGCAGTAAAAAACAATTATTAACTTAAATATACAAATGATGAAAATAGGAATTATAGGAAGTGGAAACATTGGAGGAAATTTAGGGAAACACTGGGCCAAAGGTGGCCACGAAGTATTATTTAGTTCAAGACATCCCGAACAATTAAAAGACTTAGTTCGCGATGCAGGGAAAAACGCTCAAGCTATGAGTGTAGAAAAAGCATTCGAAGCCAATGCCGATGTGTATTTATTAGCAACACCTTTTGAAGCTATTGATAAATTAGCCGAATTATACGCTGGAGAATATGGTAATAAAGTGATTATTGATGCCACAAACCCATATCCAGAACGCGACGGACAAATGGCGCAAGACGTAAGAGATAGCAACCGAAATTCGTCTGAATATACCGCTATGAAATTTGGTACTGCCAAAACAGCAAAAGCTTTTAATAGCATAAAAGCCGATCATTTACGCGATTATGCGTGGCGAACACAAGATAAAATTGCAATACCTTTTGCCGCCCAAGATGCAGATAGTAAAGCAAAAACGCAGCAATTAATCGAAGATATTGGTTTTGACGCCGTTTACCTTGGAGATTTACAACAAACAAAAATTATGGATCCCGAACAGAAAATTTACGGAAAATCTTTAGGGAGACACGAACTGGAAACGCTTATTAAGTCTTAAAAACGTACTCAGTTTTTCAATCTTTTCTAAAACTTTTTAGAACAAAAACAGCCTACATAAATTGTAGGCTGTTTTTGTTTTAATTTACTATAGAAAAGTTAAAATTAAAGTATTTACAGTTTAGAAACCATATTATTCAATATGGTCTCTATTGCGTTCTAAATTTTCATTACCATCACCACCTTGTGAATATAGTTGGTTTTCTTCATCTTTTAATGGCGGATTCAATTTTACTTTTGGAATTTATCTTCCTGGTACATCTAAATCCTCATCAGCAAAATCGATCTCTTTTTCTCGTTTTTTAAGTAATCGATCGTCTCCACCATCCGATCGCACATTTTCCGTTTTCTCTCTTAATGCTTGCTTGTCATCTTCAGTAATATCTGAATTGTATTTTTGATTTTTTTTATCTGTATTTATAATAATTAAATTTTAAGATTATAAATACAGCTTAATAATATTAAAACATTTTTTAGATTTTAAGTGCTCTTTTCATAATAAGAGTAGTGCATTTAAAACGTGAAATGTTAATTATTTTTAAAATTAACTTCATTTTTTTAATATGAAAAATGAATCATAATATAATCTTAAACCCATTGGTAATGAGTAAGATGTTGATTAACTTTAAATGATTTGATGAAGGTATTTTCATACTTTTAAGTCTATTGCAAAATTTAAAAGTTCGATTTTATAAAGACACAAAACACATCATAACATTATATTAATTTAAAAATTACAAAATGAGTACTGAAAAAAATAATAAAGGATTTGAAACTATTAATCCAGCCACGGAAGAAACACTATCGCATTATGAATATATGTCAAAAGACGAAGCTATTAAAGCTGTAGAAAAATGTCACGAAGCGTTTACAAAGTGGAAAATGAAAAGCTTAGACGAGCGTGCAAAAATTATAAAATCTATAGGTAAAGTATTACAAGATAATAAAGAAGAATTATCGCAATTAATGACTTCAGAAATGGGGAAACTATTAAAACATAGTTACCAAGAAATTGATTTATGTGCTGGTATTTGCGAATTCACAGCTACCGATGGTAAAAAGCAACTAGAAGATGAAGTAAGAGCTATGCCCGACGGTGGAAAAGGAATTATTCAACAAGCGCCGATAGGTGTATTATATGGTATTCAACCTTGGAATTTCCCTACGTATCAAGTAGTGCGTTATGCGATTTCAAATTTAATGGCCGGAAATGGGGTACTGTTAAAACACGCTAAAAATGTTACGGGTACAGCCTTACGCTTAAAAGAATTGTTTGAAAGTGCTGGTTTGCCAAAAGATGTATTTACTGTATTAGTAATTAGTCACGAGGTGTCTGACGACATTATCGCACACAATTTAGTAAGAGCGGTAACCTTAACAGGAAGCTCTGAAGCCGGTAAATATGTCGCTAAAAAATCTGCTGAAGTTTTAAAGAAAACAGTTTTAGAGTTAGGAAGTAATGATGCGTATTTAGTGTTTGATGATGCCGATATTGATTTGGCTGTAAAAACCTGTGTTATGGCGCGTACTTATAATAATGGAGAAACTTGTGTTGCCGCAAAACGATTTGTAGTTGTAGAGTCTGTTTATGACGAGTTTAGATCTGCTTTTGTAAAAGCAATGGATAATTTAACGTTTGGAGATCCAACAGATAAAGGCTCTAAAATAGGACCAATGGCGAGAAGAGATCTACGTGATAAGTTACACGTTCAAGTTCAAGAAAGTATAAAGCAAGGTTCTAAATTAGCTTGTGGCGGAAAAGTGCCTAATCAGAAAGGATATTTCTATCCTGCCACCGTTTTAGAAGATGTAAAACCTGGACAAGTAGCGTATAGTGATGAGCTTTTTGGACCTGTAGCTGCTTTAATAAAAGCTAAAGATAATGAGGATGCAATGCGTATTGCCAACGATAGTAAGTTTGGTTTAGGTGGCGGAATTTTTAGTAAAGACGAAGATAAAGCTATTGCCTTAGCGAAAAATTATTTCGATACCGGTATGGTAAACATTAATTGCTACGGATTAGCACATCCAAACCTGCCGTTTGGTGGTGTAAAGCAATCTGGTTACGGTAGAGAACACGGTGGTTTTGGAATAAGAGAGTTTGTAAATACAAAAGCAATTTACATTGCTAATAACAAATAATAAAACCTTACTATATATAAATTAGTAATTATTCTAGTATAGTATAGATACAAAAAAGCCTGTAAACACTTTGTTTACAGGCTTTTATTTTATTAATTTTAATTAACTAATTACTTTAAAGCTTTTATAAGTTTTTCAGCAACTAATTCTGAAGATGCTGGATTTTGTCCAGTAATTAAATTCCCATCTTGAATGGCGTAAGCTGCCCAATCTTCTTTTTTAGAATAGATACCGCCATTTTCGCTAAGCATATCTTCAACTAAAAACGGTACAACATCAGTTAATTGCACTGCTGCCTCTTCAGTATTTGTAAAGCCAGTTACTTTTTTACCTTTTACTAAAGGATTTCCGTCGGCATCTTTTACACTTTTTAGTGCTGCTGGTGCGTGACAAACAAAAGCAATAGGTTTTTGTTGTGTATTAAATGCTTCAATTAAAGCAATCGATGTTTTGTCGTTTGCTAAATCCCATAGCGGCCCATGGCCACCTGGGTAAAAAACAGCATCGAAATCTTTAGCATCGATAGTACTCAATACTTTGGTGTTGTTAATTTTTTCTTGAGCTATAGCGTCCTTCTTAAAACGCTCTGTAGCTTCAGTACTTGCGTCTGGTGTGTCGCTACTTGGGTCTATTGGTGCAACACCACCTTTTGGTGTTGCTAGTGTTATAGTTGCTCCTTTGTCTAATAAACTGTAATACGGACTTGCAAATTCTTCAATCCAAAATCCTGTTTTCTTTCCTGTGTCTCCTAATTTATCGTGAGACGTTAATACAAAAAGTATGTTCATTTTCTTTTCTGTTTTGGTTATTATGTTTTCTTCTAAAACGTTTTTAGAAGCGGTTGTATTTTTTTTATTATTACAGCTTGATGCTATAATAAGTGTTAATACCAGTGTTACTGTGTTAATGATTTTCATAATTAATAGGCCATTTTTACAATTTTCTCAGCATCTTGAGGCGTTAGGGATTGGTGTTCGCCTAAACCTTTCCAGCCACGATTAGTGAAGCGTTTAGCAATTTCTTCAGCCGTTCCTTCGTACTCTTTTGTATAATCAGAGAGTTTAGTATCGATTCCTAATTGGTGGAAAAAAGCTTCTGTTTTTTCTATTGCAGCATAAGCTTTATCTTCTTTATTACCTTCGGTAACATTCCAAACACGTTCTGCATATTGCGCTAATTTTTCTTTTTTAGCTTCAAAGTTGTACTTATAGTGACTTGGTGTTATTATAGCTAAAGTACGTGCGTGATCTATACCAAAAAGAGCTGTTAATTCGTGCCCCATCATATGTACTGCCCAATCGCCAGGCATACCTTGCTGAATTAATCCGTTTAAGGCCATCGTACAGCTCCACATAAAATTAGAAGCAGCTTCATAATCTGTAGGATCTTTTAATACTTTTGGAGCGACTTCAATTAATGTTTGTAAAATACTTTCGGCAAAACGATCTTGCAATAATCCGCCAACGGGATACGTCATGTATTGCTCTAAAACGTGTGTAAAAGCATCGGCTAAACCGTTTGCTAATTGACGTTGAGGAATAGAGGTAATCACTTTTGGATCTAAGATTGAGAATACTGGAAATAATCCAGGTCCACCCATTGCTAATTTTTCTTTGGTTTCTTTTCGAGTAATTACAGCTCCAGAGTTCATTTCAGAACCTGTAGCAGGTAAGGTTAACACCGTTCCAAAAGGCATTCCTTTTGTAGAGCGGATATTATTTTTTAAGATATCCCAAGGCGTATCGCCGTCGTAAAGTGCAGCGGCCGATAAAAATTTGGTTCCATCAATTACAGAACCTCCACCAACAGCTAATAAATACGTGATATTTTCATCTTTAATAATTTTTAGAGCGTCCATTAAAACCGAGTACTCAGGATTTGCCGGTATACCACCAAACTCAATAACGGCAACAGATTTTAAAGCTGATTTTACTTGGTCGTAAATGCCATTTTTCATAATACTTCCACCACCGTAAAGCAATAAGACTTTAGCATCTTTAGGAATTTCGTTTGTCAGTTTTTCTATGGTGTCCTTACCAAATATAATTTTAGTAGGGTTTTTATATTCAAAATTATTCATTGTTTTTATTTTTAAATTTTTACTATCATTTTTCCTTTGTTCTTTCCATCGAATAAATCGATAAAAGCATTCGGTATATTTTCAAATCCGTTA
>JAGPVI010000343.1 GCA_018067115.1 Bizionia sp.
ATTACTAATGAACGCAAAAAAGAAGCTGATGCACTCGCAAAGATAGAAACGTTACAAACAAGCATTAAGAATTTAGGATAAGAAATCTATCTCTTAACAGAGAATTTATAATAGAAAAGGGTTTAGTTCTCCACGTGAGAACTAAACCCTTTTTTTAATTATTTAAGTCTCCTTAGTATAAAGGGTTACTATAAAAGGAACAACCTACTGTCTACTGTTAGGAAACTAACACCTATAATACAGAATAGTGTGTTAAAAAGCCAAGGCTTTAGGCTGAGTTACGAAGGCAAGAAATAACAAAAGATAAAGAATTCTTTATTTATAGAGTCTGTTATTAAAATCTATAATGTTTTATGTCAGTTAATACTTACTTAAAAATTTATATGTAAAACTGTAATTTAAACACCAAATAAGCTAAAGGAGGTTTCTGTTTTATTAGATTTTGGAAGTATGAAATCGCTTGAAAATCAATAATTTCGTAATTATTTTAAATAAATTTCATGGAAAAAATGACGTTCATCGTTGTTTTTTTTCATATGGTCGAAAACCTTGTTAATCTAATAGTTAAAGATGTGTTTTGTCGTTTGCTGTGTTTTATATTAGCTCAGCCTTAAATTATAATTATGACTAAATATACTATTAACCTACTCGTATTACTTCTATTAATTTCTTCAAAAACATTAGCGCAAACTGGACCTGGAGGTGTTGGTACTACCGATGGAACTTCAGATTTAGTCTTGTGGCTGGATGCTAATACACTTAATCAAGGTGATAATTCAGATGTATCGTTATGGATTGATACATCTGGTTATAATAATAATGCCACAGCCCCTTCTTATACAGGTCCACAGTTTAAGGAAAATGATATAAATGGGTACCCTCAACTTAAATTTGATATATCTAATACAGAATACCTTGGAGTAGATGATAATAACAACTCTTTACAAATGGATGAACAACTAACTGTTTTTGTGGTAGGGAAGTTAACTAGTGCTACTGATACTTGGGGGGCTTTTGTAAGCAGGATCGAAGATAATTCATGGGACAAGGGGTATGCGTTGTACCGGGATGTAAATAATAATAGCAATGTTACTACTGGTGGTTATGTGGGTAAATGGGAAGATAGTAGGGTTGTAACCGATATTCAGGCTAATCAAAATTCTATTTTGTCATTACACTATGATAGATCAGCGTCCAATTTATCCTTACTTATAAACGAAGAAGAAACTAATAGAAATTATAGTAAAAAAATAAATTCAAAAAAGAATGAAACCCTCTGGTTGGGTTGGGCGCGAGGTGCAGGTAATGGTCATTATTTAGATGGAACAATAGCCGAAACGATAATTTTGAAAAGAGCTGTAAATAAGGCCGAACGTATAATTATAAACAATTATTTGTCTGCAAAATATGAGATAGCTTTAGAAGCTAACGGCTTATATACACAAGACGATAATGCGAATGGTGATTTCGACCATAATGTTGCCGGTATAGGTAAAGTTGATAGTAATAATCATCATTTAGATTCTCAAGGGACGGGGATTATTAGGATTAGTAAATCTAATTTAGCTGATAACAAGTTTTTATTCTGGGGAGAAAACAATAAGAATGCAACTTATAGTTTTCCAAACGGTGGGGCAGACTGTAATGGCTATATAGATACTATGTGGCGTGTAAGTGAACCTGTTAGTATTAATAATAAATTAAGAATGCAAATTAAGAAGAGTGATCTTAATCTGCCCATAGCCAATGAGTACCAGAAATTAGAGTTAGTGGTGGCAGATAATCCTGACTTCACGGACGCTACTGTATATGAATTAGAAGACAATGGTACTGAATTTGTATATGATGTAGATGGTTTAGGTTTTGATGATGGCGATTACTTTACATTACGTTATATTAATCAAATCGTTTGGGATGGAGTAAATAATTTTCATTACGGGTCTGGAGTTGCTAGTGCACCAAATAATTCTGATGATATATGTAAAAAACTTGAAATTAAATCAGGGACTACTGCTACCTTAACAGAGAATGCTCACGTAAAGTCTATAGAGTTAAAAGCTGGGGCTATTCTTGAAGTTGCTGATGGTGTTGAGCTAACTGTAGAAAATGGAATCCATAATGAAGGAACTATTAAGTTACTAGGTGAAGCGCAACTGATTCAAAAACACAGTGGGGTAAATAATAATACAGGATCAGGAGTCTTTACAGTAACACAGAAGGGATCAGGTAATTTATTCAACTATAACTATTGGAGTTCTCCTGTGCACGATAGTACTACTGGTAAATGGAAAGTTAGTAATTTGCAATATTTTGATGTAGCCGCAGATAGTTTAGAAAACTTCACTTTCGAGTACGTAAATGATGCAAATCCTCATAATGCTGTTGGCGACTCCTTACCAATGATGCTGAGTAGTAGATGGCTTTATGGATATAATGCTGGACAAAATAACTATTATAATTGGGCCTACTTAGGGGCTAATGGTGATATAGCACCGGGAATTGGTTATACTATGAAAGGATCGGGAGTGCAAAATCTGCCGGAGCAAGCAGATACTCAACAATTGCAGGAGTATGTGTTCGAAGGGCAAACAAACAATGGTAAGTATAGTTACAATGTTACTAGTGGTTATAGTTTCTTAATCGGAAACCCATACCCATCTGCTTTAGATGCAGATCAGTTTATTCAAGATAATATATCTCTTATAGACGGTTCAAGTGGTGCTTTTGATGGAACCTTATACTTTTACGAGCAGTTTGAAACAAATAATACTCACGTAACGGCTAATTATCAAGGTGGCTATGCGACTTATAACCTTATTATGGGTGTAGCTGCTACAGCTCCAAATACTAATGGAGGAACTAGTAGTAAAGGTGAGCCAACTAAGAATATTGCAGTTGGTCAAGGTTTTTTTATTAATATAGACAACTCGGGAGAGTTAGTATTTAAAAATTCTCAACGTGTGTTTGCTAAACAGAGTGTTCCTGGCGAATCAACCTTCTTTAAGACCGCTTCCACGACTCAAAACACAACAGCTACCGATACTCGTACTAAATTTTGGTTGTCTTTTACAGATCCAGCAAGTCGTATGACTCAAATTGGACTTGGCTATGACGATAACGCTACTTTAGACTATGATAAAGGTTATGATGCTTACGACTACAATGGGCATCCTGACTATATGCTATGGGATATCCAAGGCGATAATTTCGTTATTCAAGGACGAAATAATTTTAACCTTGACAACGAAATGCCGCTATCGTTTAAAATCGCAACAGCAGGAAGTTATACAATTGGTTTAAAAAAGACTTTAAATTTTCCTGATGGAACGCCAATTTATTTAAAGGATAACGTAAGCGGATTATATTATAATTTAAAAACTGAAGACGCAACACTTTATTTTGAAGCTGGCGAATATAACGAGCAATACTCAATAGTGTACCAAGATGATCAAACGTTAAGCACAGACACAATTGCGGCAGGTAATGGTTTATTATTAATTTATGATACCAACAATCAACAATTGGAAATTAAAGGATATGATAATTTACAGGACATAAGATCTCTTAAGATTTATAATGTTGTAGGTCAGGAAATAGTTTCTTTAAAATCAGTAGAAAGCCCTATAGTACGTCTTCCAAATGTTTCTAATGGCGTTTACATCTTAGAAATGATAGATGTTAACAATGGCAAAATAACTAAGAAGTTTGTAAAGCAGTAAGATGTCTAAGAAAACACTGTATTCTCTCATATCGGCTGCTTTATTAATAGCTGTATATTCTTACAATTTATATTTAGAAAACAAGAATGGGCATCAAAAAATAACAGAGGGGAGCGTCGTAAAACACGATACTAATGTTAACTTTTTGCCGACAACTACCACGCAGCAAGTTGTACATCATCAAGGGTATTCGTTATCTTATAGCGAGCCCCACGAGCAAGCGGAATGGGTGGCATACGAATTGAAGGCTAGCGATTTGTCTTCAAATAATTTCGATCGCCCGTATTTTGAAATAGATGAGGCTATAAAAACACAAGCGGCAAGTTGGAGGAATTATAAAAATTCCGGATATGATCGTGGACATCTTTGTCCGGCAGGAGACCGACGTCAGTCACAAACTCTTTTTAATGAAACTTTTTTAACGAGTAATATCTCACCACAAAATCACGAGTTTAATGCTGGTATATGGAATCGGTTAGAACAACGTGTACGCTATTGGGCGAAAAAATATGATGGCGTTTTTGTCGTAACTGGAGGTGTTTTAGAAACCGGTTTAAAAACTATTGGTAACGAAAATGTCGCAGTACCTAATCAGTTTTATAAAATAGTTTTAGATTACAACAGTGGTAACCCAAAAATGCTTGCCTTCTTAATGCCTCACGAAGAATCTAACGCAGATTTAGTTCAATACGTGGTATCTGTAGATGCCATTGAAAAATTAACGGGAATTGACTTCTTTTATCAGTTGGACGACGCTCTAGAAGATAAGCTTGAAGCCTCAACATATTATAAAAACTGGAAGTTTTAATACTTTTTTAAAGCCCTAGTTTTTGTTTAACACCTTTCCAACGTATTCCGCGAATAAATACACCTTGCTCTTCTGTTACTAACGGTGTTATGTTCTGCGACCGTGCTTTAAAATAACCTTGTATGGTATTTGTAAAATACATTATGCTACGTCTTGCTAATGCACTTTTTAATGCAGATAATATTGTTAAAGCAATACCAAAACGCATTTTGTAAAGAGCTTCGCCTTGTAAGTATTTACTGCTTTTATGATATGTTTCCCCAGTAGGTTTTAAATGCTTTACGTGTAAAGAGGTGTCGGTTTTAATCGTCCAGCCGTAAAATTGCGCTAATAAAACATCCAAAGTGTCCCAGCCAATACTGCGTTTTAGTCCATCAATAGCTTCAAAACATTCTTTTCTGTAAGCTTTAAAGGGGCCGCGAACGTGCTTCTTAGAAGCTATAGTTTCGTAAACCCAAGTGTTATTTTTTTCTATATATGCTAATCCGCCAGCAATTCCGACTTTGCCGTCTGCTTTAAAAAGAGCAATTACAGCTTCTAAATAATTATGGGGTAAAATAATGTCAGCATCAAATTTACAAATCACATCGTAATGGCTATCCAGCGTTTCTAGTCCTTTATAGAAGGCATTAATTACTTTTGTACCAGGAACATGGTTTGTAGACGATTGTATATTGATTGTTTTTATCCACGGAAAAGCCTGAGTATATTTTGAAATAATATATTCAGTAGTATCTGTAGAGTTATCATTAACAACCACGACTTGTTTGGGGAGCACTGTTTGTTCTACCAGCGACTGAAGCATTAGGTCAATGCAGTTGTCTTCATTATGAGCTGGAATAACAATGTAAATATTCAAAATTGGGAAGCTAAAAGGGGTGTAATTAAAAATTAAATACGTTCGGCATAAACAATATAGTAACGCGGAGTAAACCAACGTAATATGGGCCGAATTCCAATCTTTTTTGTTGGGTTAGTCCATTTTTTGCGATCTATAATTTTCCAACCTGCTTTTTCTAACAACCAATCGAATTGCCAATCTTCGAATTCGTGATAGTGTCTATCCCATTTATCAGTTTTACTCCTGTATGCCGAAGAAAACCATAAGCGCATTGGTATACTTGCAACTAGTTTGTCTGCCTTTATAGCTTCTAAAACAGTTAAAGGAGAGAGTAAATGTTCGAAAATTTCGAAAGCTGTTACAACCGTAGCAGAACTCGTTTCTATTGCAGAGGTATCTCTATCTAAATCTTCTCCAGAAGTATTCTTTACTGTATAACCGTTATCAACCATAACCTCGGTAAACGGATTCGCAACACCTAAATCTAAAATGGTTTCTGATTTAGAAACGTGTTTTTCTAAAAATTGATAGGTAAGCTTATATCTTTTATGAGGAAATTTGCCTTCGTACATACTGCTCTTTCTCGTAATGATTGACGGTCTATAAACCTTAGTCTTTATAAACTATAGCATTTATATTCATTCCTGCACCAACACTAGCAAAAATTATAACATCACCTTTATTAAGACTTTGGTCTTTAATTTTGTTGTTTTTAACCAAGTCGAAAAGCGTTGGAATAGTTGCTACAGAGCTGTTCCCTAATTCGTAAATACTCATAGGCATAATACCTTCTGGAACTGGCATATCGTAAAGTTTATAAAAACGTTTTACAATGGCTTCGTCCATTTTTTCATTCGCCTGATGAATAAATATTTTCTTTACATCGGTAATAGCTATTCCGCTGTTTGTTAAACACAATTTCATAGCATCTGGAACGTGACTTAATGCAAATTCGTAAATCTTACGTCCAAACATTTTGATGTATTTTACATCCTGATCTAATGCTGTATTGTAAGAACCACCAAAAAATAAGTATTTAACCTCTTCGTAAGTATAACTAGCGCTTTCGTGAGAAATTAAACCGCCTTCTTCGGGTGTTGCTTCTACAACGGCAGCACCTGCACCATCCGAATAGATCATGGAGTCTCTATCGTGTTTGTCGATAACCCTAGACAGGGTTTCGGCTCCTATAACTAAACATTTTTTTGCGATTCCTGCTTTTATAAAAGCACTAGCTTGAATAAAACCTTCATTCCAACCTGGGCAACCAAACAATACATCGTAGGCTACACATTTAGGGTTTTTAATTTTTAGAAGGTGCTTTACTCGGGCAGCTAAACATGGCACAGCATCACTTTGAAGCGTGTTTGCTTTTATATCACCAAAGTTGTGTGCTAGAATAATATAATCTAATTCTTCTGCATCAATTTTGGCATCTGCAATTGCTTTTTCAGCAGCAAAAAATGCTAAATCGGAGTTGTTTAATTCTGGTTTCGCGTAACGACGTTCTGCAATACCAGTTATGGCTTTAAACTTTTCAACAATAACCTCATTTGTAGAATTTATTGTCGATCCATCAGCATTTAAAAACTGATGATTGTGAAAACCTTCGTTTTTTTCTATGGTCTTTGGGATATAACTTCCCGTACCGGTAATTTTTATGTTCATAAAAGAGAAGTGCCTTTATATTTTACTAATGTAACTAAAATACTAGTAAAATAATAAAGGCAATCTTTATTTTCTTTAATTAATGGAATATTCCAGATATTAAGCGTCCATATACTCTTCGATTGGTGCGCAAGTACAGATTAAATTTCTGTCTCCATAAGCATCGTCTACACGACGTACTGAAGGCCAAAATTTATTGTCTCTTACATAATCCATTGGGAAGGCTGCTTTCTCCCTTGAATATGGGAACAACCATTCGTCGCTGGTAACCATTGCTAAAGTATGTGGTGCATTCTTTAATACGTTGTTTGTTTCTTCTTTAGATACCGCATCAATTTCTTTTTTAATAGAAATCATAGCATCACAAAAACGATCCATTT
Organism: Bizionia sp.; assembly: GCA_018067115.1. GTDB lineage: Bacteria > Bacteroidota > Bacteroidia > Flavobacteriales > Flavobacteriaceae > Bizionia. Next base: position 7,417 of record JAGPVI010000343.1, read on the forward strand.
CTGGTTTGCTTTCACTTTCTGTAGGTTCAATCATCATCGTTCCTGCTACAGGAAAAGAAACTGTTGGTGAGTGAAATCCGTAATCCATTAAACGTTTTGCGATATCTGTAACTTCGATACCGTTGGCTTTAAACGGTCTACAATCAATAATCATTTCGTGAGCTGCACGACCACGTTCTCCAGAGTACAATGTTTCGAAAGCACCTTGTAAACGTTGTTTGATATAATTGGCATTTAAAATAGCAACTTCAGTCGATTTTTTAATTCCTTTTACACCTAGCATTCTAATATAACCATAAGAGATTAAGCATACTAATGCAGAACCAAATGGCGCTGAAGAAATTGCTGTAATAGCTTTGTCTCCTCCTGTTTTAATAATAGGATTGCTTGGTAAAAATGGTACTAGCTGTTTTGCTACACAGATTGGTCCTACACCCGGTCCACCACCTCCGTGAGGAATTGCAAACGTTTTGTGTAAGTTTAGGTGACATACATCGGCACCAATATTTCCAGGGTTAGTTAAACCAACCTGAGCATTCATATTTGCCCCGTCCATATAGACTTGACCACCGTTATCGTGAACAAGCTGTGTGATTTCTTTAATTGCCGATTCGTAAACCCCATGTGTTGATGGGTAAGTAACCATTAATGCAGATAAATTATCTTTATGTAATTCTGCTTTTTCACGTAAATCATCAACGTCGATATTACCTTCTGCTGTTGCTTTTGTAACCACAACTTTCATTCCTGCCATAACTGCACTTGCTGGATTTGTACCGTGAGCAGACGATGGAATTAAGCAAATGTTTCTATGGTGATCGCCACGAGATTCGTGGTATGCTTTTATAACCATTAATCCAGCGTACTCACCTTGAGCACCAGAGTTTGGTTGTAATGAAGTGCCAGCAAAACCGGTGATTTCGGTTAGTTGGTCTTCTAGTTTTCTTAATACAGTATGGTAACCTTCAGCTTGTTCTACAGGTACAAAAGGGTGAATACTTCCCCAGTTTGGTGAGCTTATTGGCAACATTTCGGCTGCAGCATTAAGTTTCATTGTACAAGACCCTAAAGAAATCATAGAGTGATTTAATGATAAATCTTTACGCTCTAATTTTTTAATATAACGCATCAATTCAGTTTCTGAATGGTACGAATTAAAAACATCTAAGGTTAAAAACTCAGTGTTACGCTGTAAGTCTTCAGCAATATTATTAGACGATTCAATAGCTTCTAGTGTAAACGCTGATTTGTTTTCAACTTCAGCAAAAATCGCAATGATTTCATTTAAATCTGAAAGACTAGTTGTTTCATTTAAAGAAATAGTTACTGTATCTGCATTCGGGTAAAAGAAATTTACCTGATTTTTTTCGGCTATAGCTTTTACTTTTTCTGCATCGGCTTCAACTTGTAGCGTATCGAAGAAAGAACTGTTTAGTTGTTTTAAACCAAGCTTTGTAATCGCTTTTGCTAGAGTAGACGTAGCGTTATGTACGCCATCTGCTATAAAAGTTAAGCCTTTTGGACCATGATACACCGCATACATACCAGCCATAACAGCTAGTAATACTTGTGCTGTACAAATGTTTGATGTCGCGCGATCTCGTTTTATGTGTTGCTCTCTCGTTTGAAGTGCCATACGTAATGCACGGTTTCCATTCGTATCTTTGGTAACCCCAATAATACGACCAGGAATATCACGTTTGTAAGCGTCTTTAGTAGCAAAATAAGCAGCGTGAGGACCACCATAACCCATCGGGATTCCGAAACGTTGCGTTGTTCCAACTACTACATCGACACCAAAAGCACCTGGAGCTTCAAGTTTTACAAGACTTAAAATATCTGCGGCAACCGCTACTTTAATATTAGCATCGTTAGCTTTAGCTATAAAAGATTTAATGTCTGTAATCTGTCCGTCTTTTCCTGGGTATTGAAGGATTGCTCCGTAAAATTCCGTTGAAAAATCGAAAGTAGATTCATCACCTACAACTAATTCAATACCAATTGGTGTAGAACGCGTTTGTAATAATGATAAGGTTTGAGGTAAAATAGCATCTGAAACAAAGAATTTATTGACTTTGTTTTTCTTTTGATCGCGTTCTCTTACAGCAAATAATAAACTCATTGCTTCTGCAGCAGCAGTACTTTCGTCTAAAAGTGAAGCATTTGCTAATTCCATACCGGTTAAATCAGCAATCATTGTTTGGAAGTTTAAAAGTGCTTCTAAACGGCCTTGAGCAATTTCTGCTTGATATGGTGTGTAAGCAGTATACCAACCCGGGTTCTCTAAAATATTACGTTGTATTACTGCAGGTAAAATAGTAGGGTGGTAACCTAAACCTATGTATGTTTTATAAATACTATTTAACTTAGAAAGCTCGTTAATATGAGACGAATACTCGTACTCACTCATTGCTACATCTAAATTTAATTCTTTTTTTAATCTAATATCATCTGGAACAGTTTCATAAATAAGCTGTTCCATCGAGTCAACGCCAAGTGACTGTAACATTAGCTGTTGGTCTTCTTCTCTAGGTCCAATATGGCGTAGTGCAAAAGAGTTTGTATTCATTATAGTAGTGTTGAAAATTTAATCATGCAAAAATACTGAAAACTTAAGGTTTTATTTGTTAATAAATCGAAAGTTTTTAACCAAAGCTTAAGGTTGTTAACAGTTTCTGTAACTTTGCATAATGAGCCTATTAAAACAACTCTTTAATTTTTATTTAAACAGTAGCGTACACGTGGCGTTATCTGTGGTTTCTT
>JAGPVI010000014.1 GCA_018067115.1 Bizionia sp.
ATTAAATTAAAAGAAGGTAAAGGCGCTTTTTGGTTTGGTACAGTAACTGCTGGTGGTGGGGATTCAGAAAATAATAGTTTGTATTTACTGCAACCCAAATTGTTTTTCTACAGTCCAGAATATAGTATTAATCTTATTGGAGATTTAAATAATATTGGAGAGGTCGCCTTCTCTCGAAGAGATTATTTCAATTTTACCGGTGGTTTTAAAATGCCAAGTCAAAGTAGTGGAACCAATCTTAATTTAGGTAATAATAACCTTGGGTTTTTAGCGCTTCAAAATAATAAAGCCAAAGATATAAATACCAAGTTTGGAGCTGCTAATTTTAGTATGTCTCCTAATAAAGCACTTGATCTTAGCGGATTTGCAATTTTTTCGAACTCTAGAATTCAGTTGCAGGAAAATAATTCTGTGCAATATACAGACGCCGATTTTAATATTCCTAACGAAAGTACAGCAAGTCAAACCAAGCAAAGTAGCGATTTAGGAATGTTAAAACTAAGTGCTAAATACAAGCCCGATAGCAATAATCAATTAGATTATGATATTTTAGGGCGTGTGTCTAAAGAAACGCAAAATCAGAGTTTCTTGTCTTCAGAAATTGGTAATATCAGTCAGGTAGAAAACACAAAACCGTATAGTGTCAATCAAAATATTAACTACTATTATACAGCAAACGAAAACAATATTTTTGCCTTTTCGGGACAACATTTATTGCAAGACGAAGATCCCTTTTACAATGCTTTTTTAGAAGATAAAAGTAATTATAATGATACGGCAAACGGGTTAGGGTTAGATAATATGCAAGTGGGGTACGATATTGCTCAAGAAAAACGAGTACAATCGAATCAGTTAGATGCAAAAGTAGATTATTGGAATGTCCTTAATGCAAAAAGCAATATCAATTTTACCTTAGGAACCATTTACAGTCAGCAAGATTTTAATTCTAACCTGTTTCAGTTTCTAGACAATGGTAGCGTTTTCAACCCAACGCCAACACTAAACGATGGCCTCGATGTAAACAATACCAAATACACGTTTAATGATGTGTACTTAGGTGCTCATTATAGGTTTATAACGGGTAAATTTACGTTTACTCCAGGGCTTTCTGCCCATACATATAGTTCTACAAATTCACAGTTTGGTACCGATTATAAAAACACATTTACACGTGTTTTACCCGATTTCAATATGCGAATACAATTAAAAAAGAGCGAGCAGTTGGTTTTAAATTATAAGATGCAAACCGACTTCACAGACGTTACAGATTTGGCTCGCGGTGTCGTTTTAAATAATTATAATGCCTTAAGTATTGGTAATCCAGAGTTAGAAAGTGCGCTGTCGCACGCTATTAATTTAACGTATTTCAGCTTTAATATGTTTAATTATACCAATGTGTTTGCCAATGTGGGTTACACAAAAAATATAGACCGAATTCGTAGTGCTTCCAATTTTGCGCCCGGCAGTGTTATAAGTGTAAGTTCGCCTTTTAATTCAGATTTTGCCGATGAGAGTATTAATGTAACAGGCCGTTTTCAGCGGTCTTTTGGTAAACTAAAAGCTACCGTAAGTGGTAATTTTAATTACGCCAAATTCAATCAGTTTATAAATAACAAAGTATCTACAAACGAAAATTACACGCAAACGTACACCGTTGGGTTTAGTAGTAATTACCGCGAGGCACCAAATTTCGATATCGGCTACCGTTTAACACTTCAGGATAACGATCAGGGTGCAACGCGCTCTAAGTTTTACACACATGCGCCCTCTGTAAATTTCGATGCCCTAATTTTAAAACGCTTTACGTTTAGAACAGATTACACGTTTAACGATTTTAGAAATCAAGAGCGCTCCATAAATAATTACGAATTTTGGAATGCATCGTTGTCTTACCGAAAAACAAAAGATAGTAAGTTCGAGTACGAAGTAAAGGCAACCAACCTTTTAGATACAAAATCCCAAAATAACACGAGTACAAACGCCTTTTCTGTGAGTGCAACCGAGTATTTTATACAACCGCGATTTGTAACTTTTAGAGTTGTTTATAGCTTATAATTTAAAGTGTAGGTTTTGGGGTGTTACCCTAAAGGGTCGCGTCTTCGCTACTCACTCTTTTTACCCAAAAAGTAAAAAGGAGTTTAAACACACCGCTCAACCACTAACACAGTATTGAGTAAGGTTTTTTATTATGATTTGTTTAACAAAAAAAATGTAGATTTGCTCACTTAATAAACTGTAAATAAATATAAAAATGAAATTAAAAAAACTTGTAGTGGCAGCCCTTTTTATGCTGTTTTGTGTTTTAAATATTAACGCTCAGAAAAAAAAGGTAGCCGTAGTGGGGTTTTATTCTGATAAAATAATTGGCTTTTCAGAATTAGATGGTTTAGGAGAGGGTATTTTAACAGAAGTACTTAACCTAAGAGACAATCCTGACTTCGATTTAACACCAATTTTAAACACCTATCACGATGCGTTTTTTAACGACTACGCTAAAGACTTTCCGTTCGATTTAGTGCCAGAGAAAGAAGTGCTAGCAAACGAAGAATACCAAGCATTCGTACCAAAATACGAATTGGACGAGAACGAATTAAAACGCTATGTTTTTATAGACGGATATAAGCATATTTACGAAGGTGCGTTTGGAAAAGTTAACGAAGAAGCCGTTGCTAAAATATTTAGTGACACT
>JAGPVI010000043.1 GCA_018067115.1 Bizionia sp.
CTGTTTTATCAATTATGGATATGGGAGTGGTACGTTCTGCAGTTATAAAAAATGACATTGTATACGTCGAAATCACACTTACCTATAGCGGTTGTCCAGCAATGGATGTGATTGGAGACGATATAAAAGCAGCATTAAAAGCGGCAGGATACCACTCTAAAATAGAATTAATATTAGCCCCAGCTTGGACCACCGATTGGATTACACCTCGGGGTCGTAAAGCATTAGAGGATTATGGTATTGCAGCACCTTTAAGCGCAGACGCAGATAAAGACGTATTGTTAAACGGTAAACGTATTGTAAAATGTACCAATTGCGGATCTCAAAACACGAGATTGGTAAGTCAATTTGGCTCTACTGCTTGTAAGGCACAATTTCAGTGCGATGACTGCCAAGAGCCTTTTGATTATTTCAAATGTTTGAAGTAATTGTGTTGCTTTGGTAGACCTTTTATAAATTAAATAAGAATAGAAATTGAATCTATTTTCTTTTATCATCAAGCGTAGTTTCAATTTATGTAAACCGTGATGAAAAAGACTAAAAAATATAAATTATGACAGAAAGCATTCAGCTTAAAATAGAAAATAAAGTAGCGACAATCACGCTAAACAGACCAGAGGTGTTTAACAGTATTAATCGTGAAATGGCATTTTTATTTCAAGATACTTTAGATGCTTGTGAGAAGAATGATGAGGTAAGAGCAATTATTATTACCGGAAGCGGAAAAGCATTTGGAGCAGGTCAAGATTTAAAAGAAGTTACAGATCCAGATTTAAACCCGGGATTTAAAAAAATATTAGAGGAGCATTATAATCCTATCATTACACGTATTAGAAACATTAATAAACCAATTGTTGCCGCAGTAAATGGGGTCGCAGCAGGGGCAGCCGCTAATATTGCATTGGCTTGCGATATCGTTGTCGCTAGTGAAAAAGCGAATTTTATACAGGCTTTTAGCTTAATAGGTTTAGTGCCAGATAGTGCTGGGACATACTTTTTGCCTCGATTAATTGGTTTTCAAAAAGCGATGGCGCTAGCTATGTTGGGAGATAAAATATCTGCCGAAGATGCCGAAAAAATGGGAATGATTTACAAGTCAATTCCTGCAGAACAGTTCGAAGAAGAAGTTAATAAACTCGCTTTAAAATTAGCTAATATGCCTACAAAAGCGTTAGGTTTTATAAAAGAATTGTTTAATAAATCTATTACAAACACCTTAGAAGAACAATTAGCCTTAGAGTCTAAATTACAAATTGAAGCCGCGCAAAGTGAAGATTATGCAGAGGGCGTTGCCGCTTTTATGGAAAAACGTAAACCAGTATTTAAAGGGCGCTAGGATTAATTTAAGCACCGCATAATAACAAAAAAAAGATGTTTTAGAATGCGAAATTTAAACACGAATCAAAAACAAGTGTTATTCATTTTCCTGTATTCAACATCTAAAATTAGACAGTAAAATATGAACGTAGGAATAATAGGAGCAGGAACAATGGGGTCTGGAATAGCACAAGTCGCATCTACTGCTGGTTGTCGTGTTAAATTATTTGATTTAAATCAATCTGCATTAGATAAAGCCAAAGGCGCTCTAGAAAAAATAGTAACACGTCTCGTTGAAAAAGGGCGTATTGATACCGACGAAAAGGCGCGTATTCAAGCTAATATTTCTTATGTAACTAGCTTAAAAGAATTGTCAGATTCTAATCTTACAATCGAAGCTATTGTTGAAAATATAGAGGTTAAGAAAAAAGTATTTTCAGAACTTGAAACCTATGTTTCAGAAGATTGTATTATTGCCTCAAATACGTCAAGTTTATCGATCGCTTCAATCGCTTCATCATTACAAAAACCAGAACGTTGTGTTGGGATTCACTTTTTTAATCCAGCACCATTAATGAAATTGGTAGAGGTAGTACCTGCTATCCAAACCTCAAAAGAAGTATTAGAAAAAGCTATCCAAACCATTTCCGACTGGAAAAAAGTGGTGGCAGTAGCAAAAGACACGCCCGGGTTTATCGTTAATAGAGTAGCACGACCGTTTTATGGCGAATCGTTACGAATTTATGAAGAAGGGATTGCCGATTTTGCAACCATCGATTACAGTTTAAAAACCATCGGAAAGTTTAGAATGGGGCCTTTCGAATTAATGGATTTTATAGGTAATGACGTTAATTACACCGTTACAGAAACGGTGTTTACGGCTTTCTATTTCGACCCAAGATACAAGCCGTCATTTACTCAAAAACGCTTTGCAGAAGCTGGATATTTAGGAAGAAAATCTGGTAAAGGCTATTATAATTATTCAGAAGGAGCTGTTCAACCAGAGCCTAAAGAAGATAAAGATTTAGCGCAATCTATTTTCGATCGTGTATTAGTAATGTTAATCAATGAAGCAGCAGATGCACTATTTTTAAATATAGCATCGGCCGAAGATATCGATAACGCAATGACCAAAGGGGTGAATTATCCAAAAGGATTATTAGCCTGGGCAGACGAAAAAGGAATCGAGTGGTGTGTTTCAAAATTAGACGCTTTATATAACGAATATCATGAAGATAGATACCGTTGTAGTCCGCTGCTTAGAAGAATGAAAAATGACAATAAAACATTTTTTTAATAAGTAGTCATTTCCATTTCAACTTAAGAACTCTAAAAAGCAATAATCACAACTAATTATTAATACCTATTTACTAATGTCTATAAAACAACACCTCATACCTAAAAAGATGTTAAGCCTAGATGCGTATAGTACGTGGTTAGGCATAGAAATTTTAGAATGTGAAATAGGCCGATGTAAAGTAGCAATGACTATTAAAAAAGAAATGCTTAATAGTATGGGGAAAGCGCACGGCGGAATTAGTTATTCGTTGGCCGATACCGCTTTCGGATTTGCAGCAAATACGCACGGCAAATTTGCTGTGTCTATAGAAACAAGTATTAATCATATTGAAGCCTTAAACGAAGGCGATTATATTACGGCCGAATCTGTAATAGAGTCTGTGAAAAATAAATTAGGATTTAATATCATCGAAGTAAAACGGGGAGACCAATTAGTAGCTTTGTTTAAAGGTGTTGTATACCGTACAAATAAAGACTGGGAATAATATTAAGATTTATTTTAACTTAGCAGTAGGGTGTCCTTTACACAGTAATTAATATTTAATAACACGTAATACTTTAAAGTTATGAAATGGCAAGGAAGACGAAAAAGTGAAAATTTAGAAGACCGCAGAGGTATGGGGTCTAAGGGTAAAATTGTAGCAGGAGGAGGTCTAGTTGCCATAGTGGTTATACTATTACAGCTTTTTGGCGGAGAAACGGGGCAGCAAATAGCGCCACTAATAGAGCAAGTAAGTCAAGGTCAAAGTACGCAACAAGTAGAGCAGCGAGAATTGACAGCTCAAGAAAAGGAAATAGGAGATTTTGTAGGGACTGTTTTGGCAGATACCGAAGATGTTTGGAATCAAGTTTTTCGTGAAAATAATCTAGGTGATTACAAAGAACCAATACTGGTTTTGTTTACAGATGCAGTGAGTACTAGTTGTGGAAATGCAAGCTCTGCATCGGGACCTTTTTATTGTCCCGCAGATCAAAAACTCTATATGGATTTAGTTTTTTTCGATGAATTAAAAACACGTTTTGGAGCCCAGGGAGGCGATTTTGCAATAGCGTATGTAACAGCACATGAGATTGGGCATCATATTCAAACAGTATTGGGCACGTCTCAAAAAGTAAGACAATTACAACAACAATCAAGTAAAACGGAAGCGAATAAGCTGTCTGTAGCTCAAGAATTACAAGCAGATTTTTATGCTGGAATTTGGGCACATTATAATCAAAAATATTTAGAAGAGGGCGATATTGAAGAAGCGTTAAGTGCAGCAAATGCTGTGGGTGACGATGCTATTCAGAAAAGAGTTCGCGGAGATGTTATCCCAGATTCTTTCACACACGGAACCTCAAAGCAACGTATGCAATGGTTTATGAAAGGTTTTAAAACTGGAGATATAACGCAGGGAGATACCTTTTCGGCAATTTTAAATTAGAAAAAAACACAATATGAAAGAAGCATATATAATAGATGGTATTAGAACGCCAATAGGGAGTTATAAAGGAACACTTTCGGCTGTTCGTACAGACGATTTAGGCGCTCTAGTCATTTCAGAAATAGTAAAAAGAAATCCTAATATTCCAGCAGAAGCATACGACGATGTTATTATGGGATGTGCCAATCAGGCTGGAGAAGACAATCGAAACGTAGCGAGAATGTCTTCTTTATTAGCAGGACTACCAGTTACAGTACCTGGCGAAACAGTAAATCGTTTATGCGCCTCAGGTTTGTCGGCAATAATTCAAGCTAATCGTGCAATAAAAGCTGGCGACGGAGATGTTTTTATTTCCGGTGGCGTAGAGAACATGACGCGGGGCCCGTACGTAATGGCAAAACCGTCATCAGCATTTGGTGGCGATTCTAAACTATACGATTCTACTTTCGGATGGCGTTTTATTAACCCTAAAATGCACCAGCTTTTTGGAACCGACGGTATGGGAAATACTGCCGAAAACCTTGTAGAGAAATTTAATATCTCTCGAGAAGATCAAGACCAATTTGCGTATTGGAGTCAATCAAAAGCAACAAAAGCACAGGAAAATGGCCGACTGGCAAAAGAAATTATTACTGTCCAAATCCCGCAGCGTAAAAAAGATCCTATTCAATTTTCAAAAGACGAGTTTGTTAAACCAACTACCTCTTTAGATATTTTAAGAAAACTGCGCCCAGCATTCAAAAAAGAAGGTGGTAGCGTAACAGCAGGAAACTCTTCAGGATTAAACGATGGTGCAGCAGCAACTATTATAGCATCTGGAGAGGCAGTAAAAAAATATAATTTAAAGCCATTAGCACGTATTGTAAGCTCTGCGGTTGTAGGTGTAGAGCCTAGAATTATGGGAATTGGCCCAGTCGAAGCGTCTAATAAAGCTTTGGAAAAGGCCGGATTAACACTAGACGATATCGATATTATCGAACTCAACGAAGCCTTCGCAGCGCAAGCTTTAGCCTGCACACGTGCTTGGGGTCTGGCAGATAACGACCCACGATTAAACCCTAATGGAGGCGCGATTGCTATTGGCCACCCGCTAGGCGTTACCGGTGCGAGAATTGCATTTTCTGCCGCTTTAGAGCTTAAAGAACAGAACAAGCGCTATGCATTAGTTACCATGTGTGTTGGCGTTGGCCAAGGTTACGCGGCAATAATCGAAAACGTTAATATGTAGTATTTGGGCGTTACCACAAGGGTCGCGCTTGCACTACTCGCTTCCAGACAGAAAAAGTCTGGAGAGCTCAAACACGCCGTTTAATCGCTAACGCAGGTAAACGGGGTTAAAATAAAATTTCATTTCTAGAGGGTATTTATGCAAATACAATACCACCGAGAAAGACAAATCATAGTTTCCTTTTAAAAGGAGAAGATAAAATAGTATGCGATGAAAAAATTACAGAATTACGTCACAGGACAATGGATAGAAGGTAAAGGAGAAGGCGTGCCAATGCACGATGCTGTTACAGGAGAAATTGTAGCCCTATCCGATACCGAAGGCTTAGACTTTGCCGAAATTCTTCAATACGGAAGAACAAAAGGTGATGCCCTTAGAAAAATGACATTTCAAGAGCGTGGTAATATGCTAAAATCTTTAGCATTATACTTAACAAAGAAGAAAGCCGCTTTCTACGAATTAAGTTACCGTACTGGTGCTACAAAAGTAGATAGTTGGATAGATATTGAGGGTGGTTTTGGAAACTTATTTGCCAACGCATCGCTTCGTAAATTATTCCCTAACCAATCGTATCACGTAGAAGGCGAAGCTATCGATTTATCTCGCGGCGGGCGCTTTATGGCGCATCATATAATGGTTCCTAAACGCGGAGTCGCTATACATATTAATGCTTTTAACTTCCCTGTTTGGGGAATGTTAGAAAAGTGTGCCGTAAACTGGATGGCAGGAGTGCCAGCAGTAGTTAAACCAGCAACAAACACCTCTTTTTTAACCGAGGCTGTTGTGCGCGAAATTATAGCTTCAGGAATTTTACCAGAAGGCGCTTTGCAATTAATATCAGGTTCTGCACGTACTATTTTAGATAGTGTAGATTCTCAAGATGTTGTAACATTTACAGGGTCGGCAACTACCGGTCGTATGCTAAAATCGCATCAACGTATTATTAATGAGTCTGTTCCTTTTACTATGGAAGCCGATTCGTTAAACTCATCAGTCCTAGGAGAAGATGCTGTGCCTGGAACACCAGAATTCGATTTATTTATAAAAGAAGTGCGTACAGAAATGACGGTAAAAGCGGGACAGAAATGTACAGCTATTCGTCGTATTATTGTACCTCAAAATTTAGTTGAAGATGTACAAATTGCTTTAGGTAAAGCCTTAGATAAAGTTACTATTGGAGACCCTAGACTAAAAGAAGTTAGAATGGGGGCTTTAGTAAGTAAAGACCAAGTAACAGAAGTTCGCGAGCGCGTCCAAGAATTATCTAAAACAGCAAAAATTGTGTATGGTGATTTAGATTACGTTAAAACAATTGGAGCAGATGCTTCAAAAGGAGCTTTTATTTCTCCTATTTTATTAAGGGAAGACGAACCATTTAAAAACTTAGCCGTTCACGAAACGGAAGCTTTTGGTCCTGTAAGTACCATTATGCCGTATAAAAACTTAGACGAAGCGATTACTTTATCTCATATGGGTAAAGGGTCATTGGTGTCGTCAATTACGACAAATAATGATGCTATAGCTAAAGAGTATGTTATAAATGCAGCAAGTCATCACGGAAGAATTTTAGTAATTAACCGCGAGAGTGCAAAAGAAAGTACTGGGCACGGGTCGCCATTACCGAGTTTAGTACACGGTGGGCCAGGACGTGCTGGAGGTGGTGAAGAAATGGGCGGAATGCGTGGTGTAAAACACTACATGCAACGTACCGCAATTCAAGGGTCACCAACAACATTAACAGAAATTACTGGTATTTATCAGGCCAATGCTAAGTATAAAGAAGCACCACAACATCCGTTTAAATACCACTGGGAAGATATTCAACCAGGGATGTCTTTAAAAACACATAAACGAACATTCACCGATACAGATATCATCAATTTTGCCAATTTAACTTGGGATCATTTTTATGCACATACCGATATTACATCGCTAGAAGGAAGTATTTTCGAGAAGCGTACAGCCCACGGTTATTTTATTATTTCAGCCGCTGCAGGATTGTTTGTATATCCAAATAAAGGCCCAGTTTCTGCAAATTATGGATTAGAGGATTGCCGTTTTTTACGTCCGTTATACCACAACGACACCGTTTATGTACGTTTAACATGTAAACAGAAAGTAGATCGCGATGTTGCTTCGGCAGAACACCCAAGCGGAATTGTAAAATGGTTTGTTGAGGTTTTCGATGCCGAAGACGAATTAGTGGCAGTAGCTACTATTTTAACAATGGTTCAGAAAAAACAAGAAACATTTGTTGAAATTACCGATGATAAAATTCTAGAATCACTTTCAAAATTAAAAGAAGATACAAAACCTAAATGGGGTATTTTAACGCCTCAACACTTATTAGAACATTTAGAAGAAGGATACAAATTGGCTTCAGGTGAAATTGAAAATACCGAATGTGTCACGCCAGAAAAGATTTTAGAGAAAGTACATAACTCATTATATAGTTACGATAAGTTCCCGAAAGGGACAGCATTTCCAACCTATAAAAAGGATGCGTTAGAAAATTTAAAACACCAAGATTTCGAAACTGCAAAAGCTAAATTTATAGAAGCAAGAGAAGCCTATCTTTCATTTTACAAAGAAAACCCAAATGCGGTTGTAACTAATATGGTTTTTGGAGATTTAAATAAATACGAATGGTATTTATTAGAACGCAAACACCTTAATCATCATTTCGAACAATTCAATTTGCTATAATTTTAATATAAGGTCACTGCGCACTAGTTGCGCAGTCGCTTGAATGTGCTTTAGATGTCAACAAAATATTATGCATATATTTTAACGCACGAAAGAAATCATATTTTTTATGTTTTAGTAACAAATAATAGCTACTTATAAAAGCCACTTTGGGCGTTATAATATTAAGAAATTGGTTTGTTTTGAAGAGCATTCCGATATAAATAGCTATTAGAAGAGAAAAGACTATTAAGAAATGGAGAAGAGATTGGAAAATGAATTTAATAACAGTGATGAATCCTAATTGAAGAGATTTAAGTAGAGAGGGGACGCATTTATAAAATTATTAAAAGAAATATTAATACGAATGCGCTACAAAAGCGCCTTGACATATCAAAAAAATGAACACACCATACGTAACACTAGACATACAAAATGCAGTAGGATATATAGAATTCTTTCATCCTGCCCACAATTCCTTACCGGGAGATATTTTAGCGAAATTAGCACAAACAATTACAGATGCAGGAACAAACGACGCTATTAAAGTGATTGTTTTAAAAAGTGGGGGAGACAGAACATTTTGTGCTGGGGCGAGTTTCAACGAACTTATAAATATTAATGATGCGGCAACTGGAAAAGTATTCTTTTCAGGGTTTGCCAATGTTATTAATGCGATGCGTAAATGCCCTAAATTTATTATCGGTCGTGTGCAAGGTAAAACCGTTGGTGGTGGAGTTGGTTTAGCGGCGTCTACCGATTATTGTATGGCTTCAAAATTTGCGTCAATTAAATTAAGTGAATTAAATATAGGTATCGGACCTTTTGTTGTAGGGCCAGCAATCGAGCGCAAAATGGGGGTGAGCGCAATGTCGCAAATCGCTATCGATGCCAACTCGTTTTATTCTGCAGAATGGGCACAACAAAAAGGATTGTTTACTCAAGTTTTTGAGTCTACCGAAACATTAGATGAAGCTGTAAAAGCAACTGCTGAGCATTTATGTACGTATAATCCAGAAGCAATAAAGGAAATGAAAGCTATTTTTTGGAAAGGCACCGAAAACTGGGATGAACTTCTTGCGGAACGCGCAGCCACTAGTGGAACCTTAGTGCTTTCAGAATTTACAAAAGAAAAATTAAAAGGATTTAAATAAAATCAACTCTACAAGTAACGATTAATGGTAGTTTAAAGCCGCTAATCGTTACTTTTTTTTTCACTAATAAAAGATAGATGATATATAAATTTAAAGGCTACACCCCTGTTGTACACGAAAGTAGTTTTGTACATCCATTAGCAGCCGTTACTGGAAATGTAATTATTGGTAAAAATTGTTATATCGGCCCTGGAGCTGCTATTCGCGGTGATTGGGGACAGATCATTTTGGAAGACGGTGTAAATGTGCAAGAGAATTGTACGGTGCATATGTTTCCTGGTAAATCCATTGTACTAAAAGAAAGCGCTCATATAGGTCATGGCGCAATTATTCACGGGGCTAATTTGGGAAGAAATTGTCTAATAGGAATGAATACCGTTATTATGGACGATGCCGAAATTGGAGACGAGTGTATAGTGGGAGCAATGGCCTTTGTTAAAGCAGAAACTAAAATACCAAATCGTAGTTTGGTGGTTGGTAATCCGGCAAAAGTAATAAAACAAGTGAGTGACGAAATGATGTCTTGGAAAACTGCGGGTACTAAACTATACCAACAATTGCCAGCCGATTGTCATGAGACTTTAGAGGCAGTAGAGCCCTTACGAGAAATCCCTAAAGACTTGCCAATACAAGAGGATTTTTATAAAACATTACAAGATTTTAGAAATAATAAATAGATTAGGAGACTATGTATAATAAAGAAATAGAAACGCTTCCTCTAGTTAAACTTAGAAAACTTCAGAGTGAACGCTTGGTAAACCTTGTAAATCGTGTTTATAAAACCGTCCCCTTTTATAAAAACCTAATTGATGAAGCTGGTGTAGATATTTCAACCATAAAATCTATTGATGACCTTCATAAATTACCTTTTACAAAAAAAACGGATTTAAGAGATCAGTATCCTTTTGGATTCTTAACCGTGCCAGAAAATAAATTAGCACGTATTCATTGTTCTAGTGGTACTACGGGCAAACCGACGGTAGTGGCTTACACAAAGAAAGATTTAGATATTTTTTCTGAAGTTGTTGCCCGGTCTTTGGCTGCAGGAGGTGCTAAGCCTGGAATGAAAATGCATAATAGTTATGGGTATGGTTTGTTTACAGGAGGTATAGGTATCCACTACGGCGCAGAGAAACTGGGTATGGCGGTAGTTCCTGTGTCTGTAGGAATGACCGATAGGCAAATTACTCTTTTACAAGATTTTAAGCCAGAGGTTATTTGCTGTACACCGTCTTACGCGCAAACGATTGCTTTCGAATTAGAAAAACGAAACTTAACCACCTCAGATATTAATTTAAAATATGCTATTCTAGGAGCAGAACCTTGGACAGAAGCTATAAGAAATGATATTGAAGCGTCTCTAAACGTAAAAGCGACTAATATTTATGGGCTTAGTGAAGTGATAGGGCCCGGAGTATCTCAAGAAGCATATAACGAACAAGGTACAGGTAGTTATGTTTGGGAAGATCATTTCTTCCCAGAAATAGTAGATAAAGATACTGGCGAACCGTTGCCATACGGACAAGAAGGCGTGCTAGTATTTACAACACTTACTAAAGAAGCAATGCCTTTTTTAAGGTATTGGACTAATGATATTTGTAGCCTGTCTTACGATGAAAGTACTTCAAGAACTCACATTAAAATGGGACGGTTAAAAGGGCGTGCAGACGACATGTTAATTATTAGAGGTGTCAATTTATTTCATACTCAAATTGAAGAGATTTTTAATGATTATCACCAATTAGCTCCCAACTATCAGCTAATTGTAACTAAAGAAGGACTTACAGATCAGGTGGAAGTTAAAGTAGAAACCGCTATGGATTTTCAGGTAGATTTAGGTTTAGGAAATGGATTTACTACCGACGACGTTTTAAACAACACGGCACTGTCTTCTATATCTAATCAATTAAAAAAGAATATAAAAGACAAAATAGGCTTAAGTATTAAAGTTACTTTAAGCTGTTGTGGAGCAATTCCAAAAAGTGAAGGCGGAAAATTAAATCGTATAATCGATTTGCGCAAATCCTAAAAATATATAGATTTATTACAATCTTAAAACTGCTAATCACTTAAACCAATAATGTCTTTAAGTGATTGGTAGTTATTCTGTTTTGTAAGTGTATTCTGTTTAGTAAAACAATAATTAAATAGACTGTTGTTTGGTTAATTAAAGAATCCCGCTCAAATCAATTTCATTCGTTTCTTTACTCGTGGACAAGGTAATTAAGCTCTGTACGTTTCCTAAATAAGGAAGTAAAGTCA
>JAGPVI010000045.1 GCA_018067115.1 Bizionia sp.
GGTGGTATCACTGGTACATTGGTAGATGTAAGGCTTGTTTTAAAAACAGCTCTCGAGGTTGGTGCCACAGGTTTATTGTTGGCTCATAATCACCCGTCAGGAGCATTAAAGCCAAGCACTGCCGACAAGCAAATTACAGAAAAATTAAAAATAGCGGCGCAAAGCTTAGATATAAAAGTCTTAGATCATATAATAATTACCGAAACAACCTATTTTAGTTTTGCAGATGAAGGTATTATATAATAGAAAGGCTTAAATAAACACAAAAATCAAGTGGCAATGATTGATTGCAGTTTAAGTTATGTATTTTTGAGTCTAAGATTTAATGATCCGAAGAATCTTCTAAATGCTTTTAGTTTATACACACAAAATAACGCCTCGAGTAAAGTACATATTTAAACAAATATGCACGCGTATATTGGGGATTCCTGTAAGTTTTACAACTACAATAGAAGAATTTATAGCACACGACAGTTTAAAAATGTCGTACACTAGACAGTCTTTAGGAAACGAAATTTTTATACGTACACACGAATTATTATTCGAACAAGGTTTAAATGATTGGGAGATAAAAGTAAGTGATTGGGAGGAAACCAAGTGTTTTTTCGCAAATAGCGACCAAAGCGCTTTGCCTTTCGATATTTTTGCCGCTTCTTTTTACCTTATTAGTCGTTATGAAGAATACTTACCACACGTAAAGGATGAATTTGGTCGTTTTACCGCCAAGGAAAGTTTGGGGTTTAAGCATCAGTTTTTAGAGCAACCAGTAGTAGATATATGGGCTTTTAAGTTTTTAAAGTTATTACAAATACAATTCCCCGACTACGACTATAAAAAACGGAGCTATAAAATAACTCCTGTTATCGATGTGCCTATGGCTTACGACTATAGATTTAAGGGCATAATGCGAACGGTAGGGGGGACTTTTAAAGATCTTTTTAGCCTTAGATTTAAGGAAGTATATACTAGATATATGGTGATTCTTGGGTTTAAGAATGATCCCTTCGACACCTTTAAATATATTGTTAACCGTCAAAAAAACACGAAACATAAGTTTATGTTTTTCTTTTTGGTAGCCGATTTTTCAACGTACGATAAAAATAACAGTACTCAAAAAACAGGCTTTGTATCCTTAATAAAACAAGTAGGAGATTATTGTAGAGTAGGACTAAAAACCTCTTTTTTTGCTCTAGACGACAAACCAACGTTAAAGATGGAAAAAGAACGTTTAGAGCGTATTATTAATCAAGATATTCCTGCCGCAAGACAATCGTACTCTAAATTAAATTTACCAGAATCGTACAGAAACTTAACCGAATTAGAAATCTTAGAAGATTTTACAATGGGCTATATTAACCACGTGGGCTTTAGAGCCGGTACGTGTACGCCTTTCTTTTTTTACGATTTGGATTACGAAATACAAACACCACTGCGAATTAATACCTACCACGTTTTGGATTTTGCGCTTTTAAAGCATTATTCTTTATTAGATAAAAAAATGATACTCAATCGTATTATTAACGAAGTAAAAAAGGTAAACGGTGAGTTTGTACCCGTTTTTCATAATTATACCTTCGGAAATAGTGAACGATGGAAAGGTTATAAAGAACTTTTTAATATTATAATAGAATCTACCAATGAGTCATAACATAACAGATGTGTTTTTCGATTTAGATCATACCCTATGGGATTTTGATAGAAATTCGTCACTAACTTTCGAGATGATTTTTAAAATGAATAACATCACACTCGATTTAAACGACTTTATAAGTATATACGAGCCTATAAATCTAAGATATTGGAAATTATATCGCGAAGAACAAGTCGATAAAGCGGCGCTTCGTTATGGCCGATTAAGTGAAACGTTTAATGCTTTAAACGTAACGGTAGACGATATTGTTATAAATAAATTAGCCGATGACTACATTACATATTTAACCAGTCACAATCATATTTTTGAGGGTACAATCGAGCTTTTAGAGTATTTAAAACCTAAGTATAACCTCCACATCATTACCAATGGTTTTGGAGAAGCACAACAGCATAAATTAGAGAAATCTAAAATAAGCCATTACTTTAAAACCGTAACGAATTCTGAAATGGTTGGTGTTAAAAAACCGAATCCTAAAATATTTCATTACGCTTTAAATTTGGCAAAGTCCAACAAGGAAACGAGTATTATGATAGGCGATAACTACGAAGCCGACATTATGGGTGCTTTAGATATTGGTTTAGATGCCATTTGTTTTAACTATCATAAAACTAAAATCGCTAGTAATATTAAACAAGTAAATCACCTTTTAGAAATAAAATCACTGCTTTAATAAAGTAGTTAACACCATAAATAATGAAAAAAATCGTCATTTTAACCGTTCTTATTTTAGCAGTGTATTCAGGATACGCTCAAAATAACATCAATAATTATAAATATGTTATTGTGCCAAATAGTTTCGAGTTTTTAAGTAGTCCTAACGAATACAGACTAAACGAACTCAGTAAATTTCTATTCGAAAAATATAATTTCACCACTTTTATGGAAAACGATGCCTTTCCAGACGAGGTATTGGCTAATGGTTGTTTAGCATTACGAGCGCACGTTGTAGACGATTCTGGAATGTTAAATACCAAATTAAATATAGAACTTAAAAATTGCAAAGGCGAGATCGTGTACTCTACAACGCAAGGCACGTCTCGAGAGAAAGAATTGGGAGTGGCTTATAATAAAGCGTTACGTGCTACCTTTATGTCTTTCGAATCTTTAAATTATAGTTATAAACCCGATGCTAATCAAATAAAGCTACAAACGGAGACTGCCATCGCCCAAGAGCAAATTGTTTCGCTTAAAAAGGAGATAGAAACATTAAAAGGAGAAAAGAATACTCCAGTAAAAATGTCTAAAGAGGTTAATAATACGTTAACGGAGGAAAAAGCACCTGTTCCACTTGTAAAACTAACCAAAGCCGTAGAAATTTCAGAATTTTATGCTCAAGAAATTCCTAATGGTTATCGCGTGGTAGATAGCACTAAAAAAGTGTTGTTCACCTTATGGCGATCTAATTTAAAAGACGTATTTATTGTAAAGGATAAAAATGCTATCGTTTATAAAGAAAATGGTTCTTATATCTATTCTTCAGTAGAGAATGGGGAAACAGTTTCTAAAGCAATGGCAATACAATTCTAATATCCGTATTTATCTTTCCAGCGGTTTCTTAAAAACTCGCGTTGTCCATTCTCTCGTGCATTATTGCCCGGATTGTACAACGTAGTA
>JAGPVI010000047.1 GCA_018067115.1 Bizionia sp.
TAACATGTAACGCTTCAGTATGCTCTATAACAAGGTAAGCTCCTTTAGCCATAGATACTGTTTTACCAAATGCTGTCTTTATCTGTCTTTCTACTCCAAATTTCTCAAAAATAGGAACATTAGACTGATGTAATTTTACGATTGATTCTTTTTTTGGTGCAATTTCTTGCACGTAATCCTTAATTTGAATATAAAGCGCTTCATCATCTACTTGTATGCTAGTAAAAGAATCATTAAAAATATCTCTTAACATTGAAGAGGCTTTGTTTAATTCTCCTAACACTTTTGTAGGGTGACTTGCTTTATTTAGTTTTTTACACATTGCGGTCCAGCGACCTAACAAATTCTGTAAATCTTTATCTAATTCAGCTACTTTTTTGCCTTCGGCTACCGTTCGTACAATAACGCCAAAACCTTTAGGAGTTATACTCCTAACTAATAATTTTAGTCTTTCCTTTTCTGCTTTATCTTCTATTTTTTGAGAAATAGAAATACGGTCAGAAAAAGGGACTAAAACAATATATCTACCAGCAATAGAAAGCTCAGAGCTTATTCTAGGGCCTTTAGTAGATATTGGTTCCTTTACTATTTGTACTAACATCGATTGATTTGCTTTTAAGACATCGGCAATTTTGCCGTCTTTATCAATCTCTTTATCAAATGGGTAGTCTTTTAAAGAAAAGTCATTTAATTTACCTGTGCTTACACGTTTTGTGAATTTTAAAAGAGAAGAGATTTTTGGGCCTAAATCATGATAATGCAAAAATGCATCTTTTTCATAACCTACATTTACAAATGCAGCATTAAGCCCAGGTACAGCTTTCCTTATTTTGGCAATAAACACATCACCAACAGCAAACTTGTTACCATCCTCCTCTTTATGTAATTCAATAAGTTTTCCATCTTTTAATAAGGCAAAATCAACAGCTTCTGAATTAGATCGAATAATCAATTCTTTATCCATAAGTTAATTTTTATCCATACAATTAAGTATAGATGGATTATACATTATTTTTCACAGGATTTTTCAAATCCAGCGAGCTTAACAAATACGCAAGGTCTTACATATTTTTACCATTAAACTCTTTGTCAAAGAACATTGTTTTAATAAAACAAAAAAGTAGTTTTGCAACTACTTTTTTGAATTATTTCTTCTTTTTGTGTCGATTAGCGCGTCTTCTTTTTTTACGCTTATGCGTTGCAACCTTGTGTCTTTTTCTTTTTTTACCACTTGGCATAAGATCTTGGTTTTAAAATTAATAATTCGTTTATATGTTACTTTACGTCTACATTAGTTTTTACTCCTTCAACAAACACTTTTGCAGGCTTAAATGCAGGTATGTTGTGTGCAGGGATTTTTATGGTAGTATTTTTGGAAATATTTCTACCTGTTTTTTCAGCTCTAGTTTTAATTATAAAACTACCAAAACCTCTTAAATATACATTGTCACCACTTTCTAAAGACGTTTTTACTTCTTCCATAAAAGTCTCGATTGTAGCTTGTACATCTCCTTTTTCAATTCCTAATTTTTCAGAAATTTTTGATACTAAATCAGCTTTAGTCATTTTCTTTTCTTGTTTGCGTTACTATTAATTATAAGGGAAGGCAAATATATGAATTTAATATTCAATATTTCAAACCTAATCCATTAAAATTTAATGCTATAAACGATTACATTTGTGCTTAGGATTTAATAAAAAAATGAACGTACAGAAAACGCTAATAGATTGGTATTTAGGTAATAAGCGCGATTTGCCGTGGCGTAATACTACAAACCCCTACTATATTTGGCTATCAGAAATTATCTTACAGCAAACACAAGTTGCTCAAGGATTGCCATATTACACGTCATTTGTCACTAATTACCCGTCAGTTTTTGATCTTGCTTCAGCCAATGAAAGTGAGGTTTTAAAATTATGGCAAGGACTCGGTTATTACTCGCGAGCTCGAAATTTGCATGCTTCGGCGCAATATATTGCTAATGATTTAAACGGAGAGTTTCCAAAAAGCTTTTCTGAGATAATAAAACTAAAAGGAGTCGGCGATTATACGGCAAGTGCAATAGCTTCTATTTGCTTTAAAGAGAAAACGGCTGTGGTAGATGGCAATGTGTACCGTTTTTTGTCGCGCTATTATGGAATTACTACTCCTATTAATACAGGTAAAGGTTTTAAAGAATTTAAAGCTATGGCCCAAGACCTTATTAAAACGGTAGATCCTGCAACTTTTAACCAAGCCATTATGGAGTTTGGGGCGAGACAATGCAAGCCTAAAAGCCCAGAGTGTACCGTGTGCCCGTTCAATGCTGATTGTGCTGCGTTTATAAATAACGAGATTGATAATCTACCGGTTAAATTAAAGACGTTAAAAGTGAAGAAAAAATTCTTTAATTATATTGTAATCCTTTCCCAAGACAATAAAACAATGTTAGAGCAACGAACAGGAAAAGGTATTTGGCAGAATTTATATCAGTTTCCTTTAATAGAGAGTAATAAGCCGGCCGATTATGAGACCATATTACAAGAGGTGGAAATGCTAGATTATGTAAAATCTGAAACTTTAGAATTATCCTTATACAATACAACCGATATTATACATAAACTATCACATCAACATTTATATACTAAATTCTGGATAGCGACCGTGAATACTGATTTGCCAGAGGGAATTCCTTTTAAAAAGGCCGATACATTTCCGGTACCTATTCTAATTGGTAATTTTATCGAGAGTTTTAATTTTTAAAGCTTTAACACGGCGAATCATATTTTTTTATTAAATTTAATTTTATGAATTGTAAAGCCGTAATTTTGCGGATTAAATTAAAGACTATTTATGTCAGGAACGTTAAATAAAGTGATGCTAATTGGGCATTTGGGAGATGAAATTAAAATGCACTATTTTGAAGGAGGTGGTTGTGTTGGGCGTTTTCCATTAGCAACTAACGAAACCTATGTAAGTAAGCAAACAAACGAGCGTGTTACAAATACCGAATGGCACAATATTGTGTTGCGTAACAAAGCTGCCGAAATTTGCGAAAAATATTTAAGTAAAGGCGATAAAGTCTATATCGAAGGTCGTCTTAAAACAAGAAAATGGCAGGATGATTCTGGTAACGATCGTTACTCGACCGAAATCCAGGCTACAGACTTTACTTTTTTAAGTACTAAAAAGGAAAGTGAACACAATGCAGCAGCCTCTCAAGAGTCTAAAGAAGAATCGAAAAACGATGCCCCAAAAAGTGCTTCAACTTCTACGTCAGCACCCATAGTTTCTAATAAAGATGGTGACGACGATTTACCATTTTAATACTAAATTTTAATCCATTGGATCCCGAACCCACGAGCTTATTAGCACTTATTTCTTCAATCGATTTTACGATTGTTTCAGGTTTTGCATTGTTAATTATTTTACTTATTTGTTCCGCATTAATTTCTGGGGCAGAAGTCGCTCTTTTTTCCTTAACGAGAACAGATATCGATCAAGAGGAGTATAAGTCTTCTAAAGCGATGGAGATAATTATTGGCCTTTTAGAACGCCCAAAAAAATTATTGGCAACAATATTGGCAAAAGTTTCAAACTTTATTCCGGAAGCAGGAATTTGGATGAATACACAACGGCCAGAATGGAACGATGCCAATAACGCATTGGTAGGAAATGGTGTTTCTATGGCAACGTTAAGTTACTTAAGACGTTTCTTGAATTTTTTCAATAAAATTTACTTTGTAAA
>JAGPVI010000063.1 GCA_018067115.1 Bizionia sp.
ATTAATGACGACAGGCGAGATGATAGCATTTCCGTTTTCTAATGCTTTTGCTTTACAACGTGCTAAAAAAGGAAACCAAGGGGAATATATGGCTATGTATTCTATAGCTTTTTCATTTTCGCATATTTTTGGCCATAATGCAGGCCTGCGAATGGTGGACGGATTTGGGTTTAATACTACATGGTTATTAATGACAGGTTTAGGCGGACTCTGTGTCTTACTTCTTATAGCATTGAATATTTACACGAAAAAAACCAACGCTCTTTAAAGTTTTCGTATAAACTGAAACGCTAATTTTATAAAAGCAGGCTCCCTAAATATTACCGTATTAAAAGCCTGCTTTTTTTATAGCGTTATTTTTTACCACGTGAGATAAAACAATTTGAGTTTTCGTTTCGCCATAGCTAATAAGCTGATCTATAAACAGCTCCAAATGCTTCTGATTTTTTAAAACGACCTCCATTACAAAGTTTTCATTGCCTGTAATACGGTAGCAGTTTACAACCTCTTCGTACGTTGTTACTTTCTCTAAAAAAGGCTTTAATTTTCCCATAAAGGCGCGTAAAGTGATTAAAGCTTTAAGCTGATACCCGGCTTGAAACGAAGAAATTGTCGTGTTATAGCTCTGTATAATCCCAAGGTCTTCCATTTTCTTAATGCGCTCTGAAACAGCAGGAGAACTAACCCCTACCCGGCGTCCAATTTCGGCATTAGAGAGCCTAGCATTTTCCTGTAAACAGTTTAAAATCTTCCAGTTAAGAGAATCAACACTCATATTAATGTATATTAGCAGAAATTAATTAAATATTAAAGCAAATATAGCTTTTTACTTTAAAATAAAAAGTACTTCTTCACTTCTTGTTCCTATTTTTGGGTAAAATTGATTTACTAATAATGTCTACAACACTGCCTGCTCACCTTTCTGAATTGCCTGTTTATAAAAAGGCATTAGAAATTTTTGTTTTATCACGAAGTATCTCGTCGTATTTAAACCAAGATTTATCGTATTTAAAACCAGACGGTTCCGAAGATGAACACATTTACTTTAGTGGTGACATTGTACAGCAGTCGGTATCTTTAGCCCCAGAGATTATTAATGCAGAAATGGAATTGTGTGCTTTTAAAAAGCAAAAACACATTGCCTCTTTGGAACGTATGACCAATGCTTTGTACAGAAATTGTAGTCGTTTGGAGAAAGCTAAAAGTAATGGTAAGGATTATTTACCAGTTTTAAGGCGCGAGCTCAGAAAGTTTAAGGCCATAAAAAGCCACTGGATGTTAACCCTTTAATGGGAACAGACTTTACAATCTGCTTTTTCTTGTATTTCGCCTACCAGGTACCCTTCTTCATTTAGTTTAAACCCGCAGCAATCCATAAATCCTTTAGCAATAAGGGTTCTAGCACGCTGTATTTGTGATTTAATAGTTGGCAAAGGCAATTGTAGTTGCCGTGCTATTTCGGCTTGTTTCATTCCTTTTATATCTGCTAAAAATAATGGTGTTTGGTATTTTTTAGGAAGATTTTTTATAATACCACGTAAGCAATCTTTTTCGGTATGCTCGCTCTCTTCAATATCTTCAGCTAAAAACTCATTATCCGCAAGATCAAGCGTCGATTTATTTTGTCTAAAATAATCGTAAACCGTGTATCTAGCAATCGAAAACACCCAAGATTTCAGCTTACTGTCATCTTTTAAACTCTCGCGCTTGGTATGGACTTTTATAAAGGTATCTTGAAGTAAATCATCTGTTACAGCGGCATCCTTCACTTTACTTTGTATAAAGTGCTTAATGGCATCGGCATATAACTTCCAAATGGTTTTTGTGGTCATAAAACGGGAATAAAAACAGCGTTTAATTTAGTTTAAAGTTACTAAAACAAACGCTGTTCATCATCATTTTTAATATTACTTAACAGTTGCAATTTTTACAAGTACAATTCTCGCAAGTACAACTTGCACAATTTCCGTTTTTACAATTGGTACAGTCGCAGGTACATTCGGTAGTATTCATTGGTATATATTTTTATGTTCATATAATAGACGTCGTCACCTTTAAAAAGATGCATTATTGTATGATTTTATTTTCAGTTTTAAAATTTAGCCCCGATAACCTTCTTATAACGAACGAGTTCCTCTTTTACTTTATTGCGAAGAATAAACAAACCAATCATATTCGGAATAAGCATTGCAAAGACCATAGCATCAGAAAAATTAATAACCGATGAAAGACTCACTGCCGAACCAATTACGGTACACACACAAAATAAAATTTTATAAGTATATTCTATTTTCTTTCCTCTTCCGAATAAAAAACTCCATGATTGATACCCGTAGTACGACCACGTAATCATAGATGAAAACGCAAATAGCACGACAGCTACAGCCAGAACATTAGGAAACCAAGACACACCACTTTCTAACGCCGACGCTGTTAAAAGCACACCCTGCTCAAAATTAATCTCCATACCTGTGCTAACTTGCCCTGTAATTATTAAAACCAAAGCCGTCATAGTACACACCACAACCGTATCTATAAACGGTTCTAAAAGGGCTACCAAACCCTCACTAGCGGGATAATTAGTTTTTACGGCACTATGTGCAATCGCGGAGCTACCAATACCGGCCTCGTTACTTATTGCAGCACGCCTAAACCCTTGTATAATAACACCTACCAATCCACCTGCCATACTTGACGGATTAAAAGCACCTTGCCAAATAGCAGTGAATGCCTCTGGGATTTTCGAGTAATTAAGACCGAGAATAGTTAAAATAGCAAGTAAGTAAACGATTACCATAAGCGGTACTAACTTATCTGTTACACTGGCGATTTTTTTTATGCCTCCTAAAATTACAATCCCTACAAAAACAGACATAATTAAACCAAACACCCAGGCGTTACCATATAATATACTATCCTCTCCTCCAGTAACATATTCTACGAGTTTAAAAGCTTGATTGACCTGAAACATATTACCGCCACCAAAGGACCCACCAACGCACATAATCGCAAAAATAACGGCCAATACTTTTCCTAGTTTGGCAAAACCTTTCTCTTTTAGTCCGTTTTTTAAATACGACATTGGTCCACCATAAACTGTTCCATCCTCTGCCACTTCTCTGTATTTTACGCCGAGAGTACATTCTACAAATTTTGATGACATCCCGAAAAGCCCCGCAATAATCATCCAAAACGTAGCGCCAGGCCCACCGATTGTTAATGCGATAGCCACACCAGCAATATTACCTAAACCAACCGTTGCAGAGACAGCAGCAGTTAAAGCCTGGAAATGGGTAACCTCCCCATTCTCTTTACCTTCATTTTTAGTTTGAACCAGCGCTGTGTTAGTATTAGTTGATGAAGCTACCTCATCGATAGCATCATATTTACCTTTTACTACATGAATAGCGGTTCTAAACCCTTTGATATTTACGAACTTAAAAAAGGCCGTAAAATAAAGTGCTCCTATTATAAGAATAATAACAGCCCACGGCACACTAACACCTTCTACAATTGGGATTTCGTAAAAAACAGCATCGACAAACCATTGTGTAGCATTGCCAAAATGGTAGTTTATATTATCGTCTAAAGAATTCTGCAATACTAAAAGTGGTCGCATTAGTTTTTTATTGCCAAATAAAGGCAAACCACTAAAAGCAGCAAGGTTAACCAATGTTTAAATTTAGGTTAACGATACGTAAGCATATGGTTAAGTAGTGGTGCTTCCATCTAAATTAATGTTGAGATCTTGCGCTAATGCATATGCAATTAACTGCTCCTTACCTGCATTACCGCTAATGTTTAAGATTTTCTTCACTTGATAGATATGCGTTTGAAATCCGTCGACACTAATATTCATTATTTCTGCAATTTCACCATACGATTTTGTAGTGCCGTAGTGTGCTAAGTACGCTAAAACCTCATTTTGACGTTCGGATAGGACAATTTTTTGAGCTTCACGTAAGCTGCTGAGTTCTTTTTTTATCGTTTTAATGGTATCTAAATGGCTTTCGCTTGCTAATTCTAAGTGTTCTACCTTGGAGTGTAGCGTTATATTTTCGGCAGTTAACCTATTAACTTTACTTTCTTGTTGCTCGTTTTCAGATAAAAATTTCCAACTATACAATAAAATAGAGAATAGAAAAATGAATAAAAACTTAAACGAAATAGCTGTAATAGTTCCCATTAGGGACCAAAATTCCTGGTCTACAATAGAGATCACGCGGTCTTGAGGAATAACACGTTGCAACACCGCTATAATTATAAGAGTAAATAAGGCAAAGGTAGGCAAATACATAAACTGCATTTGTCGGCTTTTAAATGCTTTGTTTAATTCGAAAAGCAGCGACAGTGCTACAAACACCGAAATAGGAATATCAATTAGCCAAATAAAATTATTGCTTATCGCACTATTGCTATACGATGCAGCAATAAACACAAAGGTAATCATTGCTAAAACCGCGCAGTACACCCCAACAAATTCTCTTGTGGTAAACCGTTGCACTATACGTACAATTAAAGCGCGTTTAGAGTTGTGCTCTATAGATTGCAAAGACAATAATATAAATAAAGAGTTTGCCAACGATATTACTACGCCCAGGTATATTAGATATTTACTGGATGACTCCCAACCAAATAAGGTTATACATATAACGTTAATAAACGCCCCTAAACCCCATACAAAAATCGCTAAACCGAACCACTTTATGCCCTCAATTTCTTCTTTTACGGCGCCACGACGAAGTTCTTTTATAAAAATGCGTTGAATAATTATAGCCGAAATTAAACACACTATCGCAGTAACGTTATATTCTATAAGGGGTAGCATAACTTTTGTTTTAGGCCGATAAAGATACTATTAATTTTGGTGTCGATTATACTATTGCCCGCTGCTATTATGGTATTAACCGTTACTCGTATCATTCTGTTTTTAGCGTTTATATGGCATATATTTTTCTGATTACCCTATAAAAAGGACCTTAGGCGTTCTATTAGAAATATATTTTTAGTGCTAACTATCTAAAAACCAAGACTACAATTCTTTACTATAAAAAACACTTTAAACACACTGTAAACCTTATTACTTGAGTCTTAATAATTTAACATTTACCCACGGCAACAATACCTAAAGCGTGTTGCTAAAGTGTATTATTAACTTTAAATTGCTACAAATTTAAAATCAAAAATTATGAAACAGAAAATAGTACTTTTAGCAGTGTTATTTATGAGTACACTCTCTTATGCACAATTTGAAATATCGGCTAGTACAGGTTATGCACTTGGTAGTGCAGGAATGCAATTAGGAGAAACAATTACAACCTCAGGTACTGAAAACTATTACGGTAGTTATGGTAATGGTGCTAATGTACAAATAAGAGGTACGTACTTTTTTAATGATACTTTTGGTGCTGATTTAGCTTTTGGTTACTTACACGGAGATGACCAAACAATATCTGAAGTTAATACACCTATGAGACAGACTGATGCAGTTGCCAGAGCGCGTGCTTTTGGAGCATCGGCTTCAATAGTTTATAAATTTACTAATAATATATACGGTCGTTTTGGAGCGTTAATTAAGGTTGGCGGTAAAACTGAAGCGGTAGTGAATGATAAGAATTATTATGCAGTTGATCCTAGTGCTGAAAATCCTCAAGGAGTAACAGTATCTCAAGCATTTGGCCTTCCTGAGAGATCTTATTCTGAAACGGATTATGTTGAAGATTACCATGGCCAATTCCCATTAGGGTTTGTTGGTGCTCTTGGGTATAAATTCGACTTAGGAAATAACTTTGGTTTATTCGTTGAGGCTGAATACTACGGTATTAGCTTAAAGCGTAAAGATTCTGAGTTTGTAGAATTTAACACAGACATTAAAACAGCAGATGGCACTGTAGTTGCGGCAGGAGTATACACTTTAGATAACTTACCTGATGGTTTTAACAAGAAGACAACTTATGTAGATGAATTATCTCATACAGAATCTGATCCTTCTAAAAAACTATCTGAAAAAGTACCTTATTCTTCTTTCGGACTTAATTTTGGTATCACTTACAAATTTAACAGTGCTCCAAAGCAATAAAATATAATAACTTTTATAAAAGCTGATACTATGTCTCGTTACATTTTATCAGCTTTTTTTTTGCTTTAAAGTGATACTTATCGTTTTTGCTTAAACCAATTAAACGCGTTGCTTTTTATAACGTATCCCAAACGAATCATACTTTTTGAGTTTTGGTAATCTAGCAAGCTTTCAGCCTGGCCCAAATACCATTCTAACATAATATATTGGTTAGACAGATTACGATTAAAAGGATTGTAATAAATTCTTGATCTTACCACACCTTTTCCATCAAGATTTAATCCTTTTCGAAGCAATAACTCGGCATACAGCTTATTTCTTTTTATTTCGTGCGAGATATTAATTTCGCCTAAACCAACATATTCTAATAAATCGGCATTAGATTCTTTATACATAAATGGGAGCCAAATTTTAAAGTTTGCCGTAGTATTTTTATGAACAGACGTCATATAATTAAAACTTATACGGTTCCAACTTCTAGACGAAATACTATCGCGACCATTAGATTCGTGTTCTAAAGACAGCCCGAGTATCCCCTTTAATTTATTCTCTTTATTAAAAACGGCTTTCCCTAAAGATACGGTGGGATTAAAATTAATATCGCGAAATGGTAGCGACTCTTTATAGATATCCCAAAAAGCTTTTTGCGTATAGGTTATAAATAGATAAGTGTCCCACGGTAAAGCATCGCGAGTAATCATCTGTTTAAAACTTATTTGATATTTTGCATTCGCCGTATTATGGTCAATATGTTTATTTGTAGGGACACCTGTAATAAAAAAATTATCGTCATGAATCGAGAAATAAGGCAGCTTGCGTATAGAGTCGTTAAATGCTTCTTTTGTTATGGATTGCGCATTACCAATAGTAGGTATCAGCCCATATAATGCAAGTGTAAAAAAAATACAAAATGCGTTTTTAAATTTGAATGGTATCATAAAAAATAGATGGGGTTTTAATTGTAATATTAGTGGTTTTTAATACTGTATACAATCTATTTAAAACAGTTTTTTTTGAAGTTCTAGCAAGACGTAAAATCATACAGCAAAACTATCGATTTAATCTAACTGTATAAAGTGAATTCTTTTAATAAAATTCGGTATTAATATTTAATTTAAAAACAGCTGCCCTTTTTCTGAAAGATGATTATATAATTTTTTAGATGCAAAATCTACAGGATATTATGATTTTAAAACAAATATCTATTTAAACGCTGTAGTTACTAATTATTTCCTCTTCATTTTTTAGAATGATCACTAACAGTTTCTAAAAAAAATGGTCTCCTTTTTAAGAATTAAATAATTACCTTTATTATGAAATTTTATTAAAGCATTTTTGTAGTTAGTAAACAAAGCATCAATGAAATTAAAAACTTATAAATTATTTCTGGAACCTCTACTAAATTCGTGGATAACTTAGCCATTGCAATGGAAGTGTTTCTGATATCATTTTTACTTGCATTTTAAGTATTAACAATCCTTCGTTCCAAATAAGTTCTATTAGTAGAACAAAAAATTTCACATATACTGAATAAAGATAAAGTTCTTCATTAAATTAATTTTAGTTTTAACAGATAAGGTCACAAATGATAAAACGACTTGATTAAGTAAAAATAAACATTTCACACAACACATATAAATAAAACAACAATGAGCTACTCTACTACTTTTTCACCAGATATTAAATCAATTATTGTAAGATTTAATTGCAACAACTGTGGTAATAAAATTGAAAGTGAAGAAATTATGGTGCCCTATCATAATAATAACAAACAAAAAACATCAAATCCTTATACTAAAAGCGAAGGAATCGCTATGTGCAGTCAATGTAAAAACGACTTTGATATTGATGTTTGTTCTGGCGCGATTGATAGTTACATTGAAATATTTGAAATAGATGACACTTCTATAACCTATGAAGAAGTTGTGGACGAAAGTGTTTTTAAAGACTATATGAATGAACAAATTGATGCCATTGTAAGAAGTGTTAATTATATTGAACAGTTTGAAATTGAAATAGAGAATCTTAAAAAGTTAAATGCAATTATACTTAAAGATAGTAAACTTCAGAAAACATTACAGAAACAAATATACTCTGGAACTATTACTTGTTTAGAAGACTATCTTTCTAGCACTCTAATAAGAAAAGTTTTGCATAATGAAGATTATTTTAAAAATTTTGTTTTTTCCTATAAAAAATTTAAAGACAGAAAATTTGATTTTAATGAAATATACACAAAACTTGATAATATCGTAGATATTGTTAAACATGAATTATTAGATGTAATATATCATGATTTAAGAAAGGTCAGAGGCATTTATAAAGATACCTTAAAAATTAATTTTCCCGCAATTGCTGAGTTAATGATAATAATTAGCAAAAGACATGATATCGTACATAGAAATGGTAAAAATAAAAGTAGCGATAAAATTGAAATAACGGAAAAAGTGGTTCGTAACGCTATCGATAAAGTATATTGTTTCATTCAGGAAATAGAGAATAACATTGAGCTTAAAGAAATCGAGAAAATTGAATTTTAATAAAAATAGATTTAATTTAAAAAACAGAATAAACCGTAGTAACTATAACACCTTTACCATCCTTTAAAACCACGGATAACAATTCACTTTCGTCTTTAACTTTTAAATTAAAGGGTGGTGCCAATACATTTATACCACTTTGTTTTTTCAACCGGATCCCTTGGCCGGAAATAATATCTTTATTAGGTGTAAAATTACCTTCGGGGACATGCTCTGTTAAAATAACATATTTAAAATGTGCTAACTTATTTAAAATACGCTGCACCTCTGCATTCGATAAATGCTGTAAAACTTGCCTTAATAAAGCACAGTCTCCAATAGGCAAATCGTCTACGGCGATATCCAAACACTGAAACTCTAGATTGTCTTCTTTAAATTGTTGTTTATTATAAGATATTAAATCTGCGACTATATCGACTCCAATATATGTCTTGGTATATTTTACCAATTCCTTTCCCACATTAAAATCACCACACCCCAAATCGCAAACGGTTATCATGCTGTCGAATGCTGTTAAAAATGAGGTTACAACATCTATATATGGATTTACAATGTCTGGCTGATGCGATCCTTCTCCCGAATAGAAACTAGACGTATTATCGCCCCAAAGATTCATTTCGTAAACCTGCTCCATAGCTTTTTTTGTTGGCCATGGTGTCTTTTTTTTAGTTTCATTTTCTTGCTTCATCATAAAAACCTCTTGTGTCCTTTGTAAACTATAACGGCATAATTACAATTTTATCGTCGCAAAATTAATACAATCTAATATATTAGGGGTAATAAAACATGTAGAACATTCATTTCTAATACAGTATATTAAGTATAAGACTGCCGTTATTAATTTTAAGTAGTATATTTTATAGTTTTAATAGTTTTTAAACCTCTACGCATCATTTTGAAAAAACGAAACATTATTTTCTTAACATTTTTAGCGCTTTTAATTATTGGTTTTTTAATTCCGCAGGATTTAAAAATGCCGGTTAAAGATGCTACGGCTTCCGACTATAATTCGAAATCATTCTGGTTTTACCCCTGGGGAAAATCGGTAACCCATAAAGGTATAGACATCTTCGCTAAAAAGGGAACTGAAATAACCGCCGCTACTTCTGGTATTGTTTTATATTCTGATACCATAAGAATGGGTGGTAATATAGTGGTTATTTTAGGTCCGAAATGGCGCTTACATTATTACGCTCATTTAAACGAACTACATTCTAGTGCTCTCACCATTGTTTCTAAAAATACAACCATTGGATCCGTTGGAATTAGCGGAAATGCTTCCGGAAAATCTCCACATTTACATTATGCCATAGTTTCTTTAATTCCTTATGTTTGGCGCATAGATTCAGATCGGCAGGGGTGGCGAAAAATGTTTTATTTAAATCCTATCGATTTTTTAAAAGAGGAATAATCTTCCCTAATTACAATTAAAAAACGCTCACCATTTAATACTTAAAAAATGAAATGATTTTTCTTATTTTAGCCTACTTATGAAGTATTATTTACTCTTATTCTTATTTGTAACCAGCATCTCGATACACGCTCAAAGTGTTTACAAAACACCTTCTGGCAAGAAATACCATTTAGCATCGTGTCGTATGGTCGAAAACGTGTCGAAACAACTTTTAGGAGCGAGCGCTATTTCAAAATACAATTTAGACCCTTGTAAAATATGCAAACCTTCAGTTATAACTAATAGTTCGAGCACCTATTCCGCAGTAAATAAAGCAGTCGGACAATCGGAATCTGTGCGATGTAAAGGCATCACTAAAAAAGGTTCTAGATGCAAACATATCACCAAACTGGCCAATGGATTCTGCTATCAACAC
>JAGPVI010000319.1 GCA_018067115.1 Bizionia sp.
TTTTCAGAATTTATCCAATTTGTAGGGTTTATCGTTAGCGTTTGGCTTAACCTATTTTGATGCGTTTTTATAAAAACCTGATTAGGTAATAGCACGCGAATATAACTGCCTTGATCTTGAAATTGTGCGATTTCAAATTCTTCAATTTCTTGAATACCATTACCGTTATAATCTATCCACGTGTATGCACCTTGACCGGGTTCAACTTCTACATACGTAAAATCTTGCTGCGGTAGTGTTCCAGAATTAGTTTCGAAAACCGTATTCCATTGTATTAAGTTGCTTAAAAACTGCTGGTTATATTGCAATCTCGAGTTAAGAGATTGCTCTTTGCCTTTTGTAGAATCTTCGTTTTTTAAGGTCCTATAATTTACGTACAGCGCTAAGTTGGTACGCTCGTTTTTTATGAGTCTAGAATCTAAATAATAGGTGTTCGAGGTATTTACTTTATGTAAAGTGTTGTCTCTTAAACTATCGTTTACACGGTATTTATAACCTATTTCTGCAAATATGCCGGTACTATCGCCAATTCCTGTAAACACTTCTGCCGATTTGTATTTTTGTGAAATTTCTGTAAGTTGTTGTGTGATTTTGTTCTCTTGTTGATTGTTTTCTGTGGCTAACTTTGTGCCTAACCACGCTTTTTTTAAATCGTAGCGAAAAGTATTATAAGATCTAAAAAAGGTCGAGTTGTTTACGAATGAATTTGCAGATAAATAACTGGTGTTTGTCGCCAAGGTAAAACGATTTAAAAACAATCGGGCAGAAGCTATATGACGGTTTCCATTAAATCCTTCAGAATAATTTAAATGCTCAAAACGATAGCTTGCCAATCCTTTTTTATGATGAAATGCTTTAAACCCACCTGTTAATAGCGCTTGGTTTCCTAATTCGTTAATAAGTTGGTTCCCACTTGTAGAGGGCGATAAATTCCAATCGCGATTAAATTCTGGGTTGTAGAGTCCTTCAATATTTCTAAAGTTTTCATTAATATAATCAGTATCAAAAACAGCATTTACATTCCATAAACTATCGTTTTTAATCAGGGCTTGTTCTACTGTAACTTTTGCGGCGTACCCATCGTTATTAGTATCATCTAAATCCGAAAACAAGTTTAAATCATTTTTACTACCTGCAACTTCAAAATTCACGGTTGTTTTTTCTGTTGGTGTATAGCTTCCGTTTACTACAGCAATTTGTAATTTTGTAGGTGAAACTAATTGTACAACGGGCTCAAAACTACCTTGCGGTACTCCTAAAACTGGTGCGATATATTCGTAAATAACATTTATGGCGTTGGTGTTACTAATTATATAGTTTCCTTGGTTTTGGCCAACATTAGTAAATTTAACGTTAAATAAAGTGTCTTCGGGATTATTAGAAAACACAAAAGCTTCCACACCAGTAATGATTTCTTTTTTATATAAAATCCGATTTTCATTAAAGGCTTCTTCAATGCTAGATGGTGCAACCATTTGCGATCTGTCGTCGCCGGCAGCGCTAAGTACTTCAACTTGCTCTGGCGATAAGTTTTGTTGCAAGGGGTTGTTTTTAGAGTCGTTCTCGGAATATACAGATACGCCAAATTTTAGTTTTTCACTTTCAAAATTTCCGCCTCCGTAGGCTACTAAGCGTGAGTAGTTGCGCTCGCTATATTGGTAGTCGACGCGAATTCGCATTTCGGAGGTGATTGGGAATGTAGAATTAAAAATAATTTCTCCAGCATTATAATCAATAATATAATCTTCACTTTCTCCGCGGTCTAGAGCTATTCCATTAACATAAACGGTTTCACTTCCAGAAACGATTAGCACGAAAAGTTCGCCATTTTGACCTTGCAATTTATAGGGGCCTTGGTTTCCTTCTTGTGCGGTAAATTGGCTCGAGGTAAATTGGCCGCGTACCAATGCCCCGGCGGCAAAAAGATTGGTTTGCGCGTCGTGGTCTCCTAGTGTAGCGCGTAGAGATAACCCTTGTACGCGTTTTGAAAAATTAGCAAAATAAGAGGTCTTATTTTCTAAGTCAATATCCCCAGCGCGAATAGACCATTTATCGCTAAAGAGTTCAATAAATACTTGATCGAATTCATCAAGTTTTTGCGAATAGCCGCTTTCTTGTAATGGAATATTTGCGTCTTGAATGGAGGCACGAAGAGATACTTTATCGTTAAGCTTACCTGTAATTTGTAAATCTAACTCACTGTTTAAAACCGAATTCTGATTGTTTCCAATAGTAACACCGCGCGAAATACTTCCTGAGGTTGTTAAACCATCAAAAGGAGTGAATGTATCTACAGTATTGGGTTGCGAGATTTTGTACATTTTATTTATGTTATCGGTATTCTCTACAATAACAGATTCGTCAAATAACTGATAGGTTTTGGTAAGAAACTGGGGGTAATTAATGTAGTTAATAATAATAGAATCGGTAGCAATTGGTTTTTTAAACGTTATGGTAGCTTTCGAGAAATCTATATCGTAAAACGTGGAGTCTATAAGTGTATTGTTTTTTAATTTTAGAACAAAATAAGAGGGATTAATACTTACGGTGTCAATTGTAATCTCTTTTTCTAAGGCTACAGTTTTACTTCTATGGTTTGGGTTTTGTTCTTGCCCAATGGCAAAAACTCCCAGAAGTAAAAAAGAAAGAGTAACAAATAATTTCATATACTAGTATAAACTAAAAACACGCAAATATATTTTGTTTATAGTTTTTGGTTAAAACATACTTAAATAGATAGTGTAAAAGTAACTCATTATTTATTTTAGCGGAAATAACTTCAACTTTACAATGAAAATAATCTCATACAACGTAAACGGAATACGTGCAGCACTAAATAAAGGATTTATAGAATGGCTTAAAAGTGCCGACCCAGATGTTATTTGCCTGCAAGAAATTAAGGCTATGGAAGAGCAATTAGATTTGTCTCTATTTGAAGATGCTGGTTATAAATACAATTATTGGTACAGTGCACAAAAAAAAGGATATAGCGGCGTTGCTATTTTAAGTAAAACTAAGCCCAACCACGTAGAATATGGAACGGGAATAGAATCTATGGATTTTGAAGGTAGAAATATCCGTGCCGATTTTGACAATGTATCTGTTATGAGTATGTATTTGCCATCTGGTACAAACCAACTACGACTGTCTTATAAATTTGAATATATGAATATGATTCAAGAATATATCTCTCAGTTACGAATAGAGTATCCTAGATTTGGTTGTTTGCGGAGACTATAATATATGTCACGAAGAAATAGATATTCACAATCCGAAAATGAAAAATGTTTCAGGTTTTTTACCAGAAGAACGCCAGTGGTTAGGAGAATTTATAGACTCAGGATTAATTGATTCATTTAGATATTTACATCCTGAATTACAGCAATATAGCTGGTGGAGTTACCGTGCTAATTCGCGTGCTAACAATAAGGGATGGCGATTAGATTATGCAATGGTTACAGCACCGTTACAAGAAAAGATAAAAAGAGCCGTTATACTTAGTGAAGCTAAACATAGCGACCACTGTCCTATATTATTAGAGTTAGAATAATAAAACCCAATTTATATTATAAAAATGAAAAAAATCCTTGTTTTATCATTAGTATTTGCTGCTTTAACAGCTTGTGTATCTCCTAAAGTTTATAAAGATTTAGAAGATAAGTATGCGACTTTAAAAAAAGAAAATCGTACGCTGCAAGACGAAAATAACGACTTGCTAACAGCAAAAAATCAAGCATCAACTGCTTTAGAAGCCCTTAAATTGCAATATAACGATGCGGTTCAAAACCGCGACCAATTGCAAAGCGATTACGACGCTACAAAAACAAGTTACGAAAACCTAAAAGCATCGTACGATGCTTTAGACGCCAATAGTTCGTCTGCAATTGCCGCCAATTCTAAAAAAAATAGAGAGTTATTAGCACAATTGGAAGCTAAGGAACAGGCTTTATTTGCAGAAAATCAAAGATTGGAGGCTTTAAAAAAGCAATTGGAATCTCGCTCTCAACGCGTAGCAGAATTAGAAAGTGTTATCGCATCTAAAGAAGCAGAAATGACCAATTTAAAAAACGCTGTGTCTCGTGCGCTAACCGATTTTGAAGGTAAAGGACTAACGATCGAACAACGCAATGGAAAAGTGTATGTGTCTATGGAAAATAAATTATTATTTAACTCAGGGAGCTGGTCTGTTGGTGCCGAAGGTCGTAAAGCCGTGAAGCAATTAGGGACCGTTTTGGCCGATAATCCAGAAATTGCTGTGCTAATAGAAGGTCATACCGATAATACACCGTTTAGAAAAACAGCTCAAATAGATAACAACTGGGATTTATCGACGAAAAGAGCAACGGCAATTGTAAATATTTTACAAGAAAATAGTGCTATACAGCCAGAAAATTTAACAGCTGCAGGTCGAGGAGAATATGCGCCAATTGGCAGTAATACCACAACCGAAGGGAAAGCAAAAAACAGGAGAATTGAAGTGATCTTAACACCTAAATTAGATGAGCTTTCTAGATTGTTAAACGATATTTAATTGTAGGGCGTTACCCTATCGGGTCAGGCTTTCGCAAGTCGCTTCCCTTTAAAAGTCGGGAGAGCTCCAACAATTGCTCTATCCTTAACGCAATTCTTAACACAGATTTAGACCTTCCATTCTTAAAAAAATGAAAGGTCTTTTTTATATTTATAAAAAACTAGAAATGAAATATACAACACTACCAAACACCAACATAAAAGTAAGTAAACTGTGTTTAGGGTCTATGACCTGGGGAAACCAGAATACAGAAGCCGAAGGCCATAAACAATTAGACTATGCTCTAGACCACGGAATTAATTTTATAGACACCGCCGAAATGTACCCAATACCGGCATCGCCAGAAACTCAAGGACGCACCAGTAAAATTATAGGGACATGGTTAAAGAAATCTGGACATCGGGAGAAGGTTGTGTTAGCATCAAAAATTACAGGGCCCGGAGATTATACCGCTCATATAAGGACCACGGGGTTTAGTAAGCAAAGCATTCATGAAGCTGTGGACAACGAGTTGCAAAGATTGCAAACCAGCCATATCGATTTATTTCAATTGCATTGGCCAGAGCGCACTACCAATACATTTGGTGTACGTGATTATGTTCCAAATGACGCCGATGAGTGGCAAGATAATTTTGCTGAAGTTTTAGAATCGATAAACGGTATTATTAAGGAAGGAAAAATTGGTAATTTTGGTGTGTCTAACGAAAAAGCATGGGGTACTATGCGTTATCTGCAAGAGGCTGAAAAAAGCAATGTGAAAAAACCTGTAACCATTCAAAACCCCTATTCCTTATTAAACCGTCTTTTTGAAGGGGATTTAGCCGAAATTTCTCACCGTGAAAACATAGGCTTGTTAGCGTACTCTCCAATGGCATTTGGTGTGTTATCAGGTAAATACCTTAAAAAAACGGATTCAGTAAACTCACGTTTAAACCTGTTTTCTCGCTATACGCGTTACAGTAGTGAGCAATCTACAAAGGCCGTAAAAATGTATTCAGATCTAGCAGAAAAACACCAAATTTCTTTGGCACAGATGGCCTTAGCTTTTGTAACTCAGAGGCCTTTTGTGACGAGTACAATTATTGGTGCAACAAATTTGGAGCAATTAAAGGAGAATTTAGGGTCTATAGCGCTTAATTTAAGCTCAGAAATTATTAGAGAGATTAATGCGATACATGCAGTAATTCCTAATCCTGCGCCATAAATTTTAATCTTTATTTATGTTTTCGTTAAGAAAGCAATAACGTTAGGGTATAACTCTTAAAGAAAAGCGTATTTCGTCGACGAAATATACTGTTAATCTATAAAATAAAGTAATATATATAGGTCATAATTATTTTTTATAGTTTAGGTGATTAATAAACTAAGAAAAATAGCTATAATGAAAAAAATTACTCATTTATTAGCGATGTTAACCATTTTATTAGGGTTGCAAGCTAATGCACAAATTGCCACTTTTCCCTTTAATGAGGACTTTGAAGCAGGAGCTGGTGGTTGGACTGCCAATGGAGGTTCTTGGGCTCTAGGAGCACCGGCAAACACAGTTATAAATAGTGCCGACTCGGGTACTAATGCTTGGGTTACGAATTTAACAGGTACGTATAACTCTAACGAAAACTCGTCTGTAGTTAGTCCTGTATTTGATTTCACTACTCTTGCTGCACCAGCAGTACAATTAAGTGTATGGTGGAATTCAGAATTTAGTTGGGATGGAGCTGTCTTACAATCTTCAATAGACGGCGGAGCATCATGGCAAAATGTAGGAGCTTTTGGTGATGCCAATAACTGGTATAACGATAATACTATTAATAGTAACCCTGGAGGACAACAAGAAGGTTGGACAGGTAGGGTAGGATCTGGTAACGGATCTGGTGGATGGGTTGTTGCAAGACACGCATTAATTGGATTAGCTGGAGAATCGGCAGTAACTTTACGTATAGCGTTTTCTGCAGACGGTTCGGTTAACGATGAAGGTTTTGCTTTCGATACGGTTTCTGTATATGAAGTAACATGTCCAGAACCATTAAATCTTTCGGCTTCGAATATAACTGCAACATCAGCAAATATAGCATGGGATTTAGGTGGAGCAGAAACAGATTGGGAAGTAGTAACTCAACTGGCAGGAACAGGAGTTCCAACTGGTAATGGAGACGCTGCAACTTCAAATACAGCTTATGTAGCATCAGGATTAACACCTGCTTCAAATTATGAAGTCTATGTAAGATCTGTTTGTGGAACAGAATTTAGCCCTTGGGTTGGTCCTTTTAATTTTGCAACAGAATGTGTGACGTTTACAGCACCGTATACTGAAGGTTTTGAAAATGGAGGAACAATTCCTTTATGTTGGACAATGAGTGGTGGTGAAGATTGGAGTTTTAGTAATACTGGAGCTGGAAACCATATCGGTAATAACGGAACTATAACAGGGAATACTATTACTAATGGTTATTTTGCTTGGGTAGATTCTTCTGGTGAAAATGGAGCAACAACTTTAACAACTCCTTTTGTAGATGTTTCAGGATTAATTACGCCATCTATTTCATTTTACGAAATTAGTGATAACGAAGGAAATGCGAGCTCTCAGTTAGATGTTGAGGTTTGGGACGGTGCAGCTTGGAACTTAATGGGGACTTATAATACAAACACCTCAGGTTGGGAAAAGAAAGTAATAAATATTAGCACCTTAACTATAACAGGAGATGTACAAGCTCGTTTTGTTTTTACAGAACCTACACCATCAGGATTTTATGATGATATTGCGATAGACGATGTGACCTTCGATGAATTACCTTCTTGTGTAAATCCATCAAATTTAGGTATTGTTAATACAACCGATACAACAGCAACTATTTCTTGGGTTTCTAATGGTTTAGAGACTGATTGGGAAGTTGCAGTGCAAGCTCCAGGAACAGGTACTCCTGCAGGAAACGGAGATGCTACTGCTGTTAACCCTTACGTTGCAACAGGTTTAACACCTGCTACAAATTACGAAGCATATGTAAGATCAGACTGTAATGGAGAGTATAGCGATTGGATTGGACCTATTAATTTCGCAACAGAATGCGTTACTTTTGTAGCACCTTATACAGAAGGTTTTGAAAATGGAGGAACTATTCCTTTATGTTGGACGATGAGTGGTGGTGAAGATTGGAATTTTGATAACGATCCAGGATTTGATCATATAGGAAACAACGGAGTTATTAATGGTGCGACAGCTACAAATGGTTATTTTGCGTGGGTAGATGCGTCAGGAACTGATGCGCCAGCAGTCTTACTATCACCTTTAGTAGATGTTTCAGGTTTAACAAATCCGGCATTATCATTTTACGAATTAAGTCATAATGAAGGAAATGCAAACTCTCAATTAGATGTTGAGGTTTGGGATGGAGCTGCTTGGAACCTAATGGGGACTTACAATACAAACACCGCAGGGTGGGAATTAAAATACTTAGATTTAAGTGGTTTAACAATTACTGGCGATGTACAAGCACGTTTCATTTTTTCTGAGGTAATTAGCCCAGGAGACTTTTACGATGA
Source organism: Bizionia sp. (assembly GCA_018067115.1). Lineage (GTDB taxonomy): Bacteria > Bacteroidota > Bacteroidia > Flavobacteriales > Flavobacteriaceae > Bizionia. Next base: position 8,069 of record JAGPVI010000319.1, read on the forward strand.
TATCGCTATAGACGATGTAACATTTGATGAATTACCGCCGTGTATTCAGCCAGGAGGAATTTCGGTAACAAACATTACAGGGATTTCTGCAGATGTATCTTGGATGCCAGGAGGTGGTGAAACGGCATGGGAATATGTTGTGCAACCAGCAGGAACAGGAGTGCCAACTACAGGAACAGCTGTTACAACAACAACAGTAAGCGAAACCGGATTATCATTCCAAACAGAATATGAGGTTTATGTAAGATCAAATTGTGGTATAGAAGGATTTAGTGCATGGTCAGGTCCTGTTAACTTTACAACAACTGTTCAATTAAACTTTACAGTTGATTGTACGGTAGGTCCTGTAAACTTTACTTACTGTTATGAAAATAACGATACCAACGTGTTTACTTTTACAAGTACAGATGGCACGCCACTTAATTTTGCAGTTAATGCAGGTACAGTAGAATCTAACTGGGATGAATTCCAAGTGTTTGATACAGATGGTACAGATTTAAACGCAGCTACACCTTATGGTAATAATGGAAATTTGGCTGGGATTACATACGTGTCTACAGGTGATACGATTTCATTTGCAATTACGTCAGATGGGTCTACAGGATGCTCTACAGTTTCAGCTTTCGATACTTTAGACATTACAGTATCGTGTGCAACTTGTGTTAATCCAGAAGCTACCTTTATGGTAATAGATGACTGTGATAATGGTGATCAATTTTTAGTAGATGTTAATATAACGTCTCTTGGAGATGCAACTTCTGTTTTAATTTCGGATAATCAAGGTAGTACACCAGTATCTGTTTTGGCTACAGGAATAACTCAATTTGGACCTTTCCCTTTTGCAACAGATGTTATCTTTACTGTAGCTAATGAGCAAGATGTTAACTGTGTGATTACTAGTGCTGCTATTCAGTTATTAGCCTGTCCTCCAAGTAACGATAATTGTATTGGAGCTACAGTTGCTCAAGTTAATACCGATGGTAGTTGTGCAGTAACAACACCGGGTACAATTTTAGAAGCTACACCTTCAGGTGTTCCAACAGGAACTTGTGGTGGTGATCCAAACGACGATGTGTGGTTTGAGTTTACAGCTTTACATGAACTTGAAATGATTTCTATTTTAAATATTCAAGGAGGAACAACCAACTTAGATTTTGGAATTTACGAAGGTGCTTGTAATGCTTTAGTAGAAATGGAATGTTTTACTACCGATTCAGGAATTACACCTCCATTAACTATTGGTAACACTTATTATATTAGAGTATTCTCAGGTGGTTCTGCTGCCGATTCTAGTACTTTCGATTTATGTATTACAGAGCCGCCAAGCGGAACATCTTGTGACAATGCAGGTACTTTCTGTAATAATAATGGGGTACAAACAACTCCAAATCTTACTAATTTCCCAAGTGGTGGTCAGATTGCGTGTTTATTTTCTACTCCAAATCCAGTTTGGAACATTATTCAAATTGGAGATTCTGGAACTATCGAAATTCAAATCACTCAAACGTCTGCAACAGGACAAGGTCAAGATGTTGATTTCGTTCTTTGGGGGCCTTTTGATACAGCAACCGATTTTTGTGAAGCAGATGTGTTAGATCAAGGTTGTCCTAACCCTAGCGACTGTCCTAACAATACATCAAACTCGAACTTCTATCCTTCAGGAAATATTATTGATTGTAGTTATAGTGCAGCTTCAACTGAAAACTTAACTATCGATAATGCTGTTTCAGGTGAGGTTTATGTTTTACTAGTTACTAACTTTTCAAACCAACCTGGAGATATTCAAATTCAACAGACCAATTCAAATGGTACTGGTGCAGGATCTACTGTAGCAGAATTAGATGTAGAAATTACGTCTAATGATGTTGCTTTTATTGATGATGATAATGATGAGTTAACACCAGCAGTGGCTAGCTTATGTGGATTTGATAGTACAACGCTAACGGCTGAGTCGCCTTTTGCAGAAACTTACGAGTGGTTCCAAAACGGAATTATTTTAGATGGTGAAACGGCAGGAACTTTAGTGGTAACGGAATCAGATTTCTATAGTGTAGTCGCTTATGATAGTGATTGTGAAGTGTATTCTCAATACGACGTTATATTAAACTTCTACAAAGATGCTGTAGCAAATGCAGCTCCAGATATGGTGACTTGCGATATTTCTGGTGATGGTACAGAAGACTTTAACTTAGAAGCTCAGACAGCAATTATTTTAGGGGCTCAAAGTGAAACAGACTTTGCGGTAACATACCACGCAACATTGGGCGATGCTCAAGCTGGAACGAATGCTTTAGCGTCTCCTTATAACGCAGGAGATAATACTGTAATTTATGTTAGAGTAGAAGATCTTGATGCTGTAGGTTCAGGTTCTGGATGTGCTAGCACAAACACATCATTTAATTTACTAATTACAGGAGCGACTCCAGAAGCTACAAGTGTAGATTATGAGCTTTGTGATGATGAGTCTTACGATGAAGTTGAATTATTTGACTTAAACGCACATTCTATAGAAGTATTAAATGGTCAAGACCCTGCGAATTATAATGTGTCTTATTATTTAACACAAACTGATGCTGATGCTGGAACAAATGCTTTAACGTCTCCTTATGAGAATGTGGCTAACCCACAAACAATTTATGTGCGAGTTGAAAATAACGTGTCTGCAGATTGTTACGCAACTGCTGCTTTAGATTTAATAGTTACTCCATTAGCAGATACAACAATCGATACAAGTGCTATGTACGAAGTTTGTCCGAATGCTACATCGCCAATAACTATTACTGCAACGGGTAACAATTACACAGAGTCAGAAGTAACTATTACTTGGTACAGAGATGGCGTAGTAATTCCTGGTCAAACTAGTTTAGCATTAAATAATGTTTTTGTGGCAGGGACCTATACTATTGAGGTAGCGTTTAATAATAGTTCTTGTCCTGCAACTTCAGACGACGTAGAGGTTTCAGAACTAGAATCGTGTATCATTCCACAAGGTATCTCGCCAAATGGAGATAATAAAAACGATAATTTCGACTTAAGTAGTTTCGATGTACAGAGTTTAGAAATCTTTAATAGATATGGAACCAAGGTTTACTCTAAAGCAAACTATACCAACGAATGGTTTGGTCAGTCTCAAGACGGTGATGAATTACCAGTAGGTACTTACTACTATGTAATGAAATACCAAGGCGGTAAAGTAAAAACTTCTTGGGTTTACATTAACAGATAATAGCAGTACAAACAACAACTTAAAATTTAAGAATGAAAAAAATATATATCCTTTTCGCCGTTTTGTTTGCTCTAAACAGTTATGCGCAACAAGACCCTCAGTATACACAATACATGTATAACATGAATATAATTAACCCTGCATACGCTGGTTCTAGCGAGACTGTTTCTATTGGAGCACTCTACAGGAGTCAGTGGGTAGGTATAGAAGGTGCTCCTAAAACAGGAACACTTTCTATTCACGCCCCGGTAGGGAATCGTGTAGGATTAGGCTTCTCACTTATTAGTGATGAAGTTGGCCCTGTAAACGAGACTAATGCTTACGTAGATTTCTCTTATACTTTACCAATGGGTACAAGTACAAAATTAGCTTTAGGTTTAAAAGCAGGAGCAACATTTCATGCTATTGGAACCGGTTCGGTAGTCACTTTAGACCCTAACGATCCTTTTTACGCACAAGATATTAATGAAACAACTCCTAATGTTGGAGCAGGAGCGTATTTCTATAAGCCAAATAAATACTACATCTCTGCCTCTATGCCAAATATTTTAAATGGAACACATTTAGATTTAGACGGTCGTAAAATAGGATCAGAATCAGAGCATTTATTTACAGCTGCAGGTTACGTTTTCGATTTATCGCCAAACTTTAAATTAAAGCCACACGTACTTGCTAAATTTGCTTTCGATGCACCAGTAACTTACGATGCTAACCTAAACTTATTTATGTACGACCTCGTAGAGGTAGGTGCAGGATACCGTTTAGACGATTCTTTTAGTGGTATGATTAACTTTATGGTTTCTCCTAATTTAAGAATAGGATACGCTTACGATAGTATCCAGTCAGACTTAAATGTAGACACCAGTTCATCGCACGAAATATTTATAAACTTCGACATTTTCTTACCTAAGAAAGTATCGCGTTCACCTCGTTATTTTTAATCAGTTAAGCTAAATCAAATATGAAAAATATAAAACTATTTATAACACTAATCATCCTGAGTAGCTTTAGTGTAACTGCTCAAAATAAACAGACTGCAAAAGCCGACAAGCATTTTGCTAAGTTGGAGTTTGTAGAAGCTGCGCAAGCCTATACAAAACTTGTAGAAAAAGGAGAAGCAGATGCTTACGTTTACGGACAATTAGCAGAAGCTAGTTACAACACATTTAATACCGTAGAGGCAGAAAAATGGTATGCGAAAGCATTAGAGTCTAGTTCAGATTCTGAAATGATGTATAAGTATTCTGAAATGTTAAAAGCAAACGGAAAATATGACGCATCAAACCAACAAATGAGCAAGTTTGCAGCAGCAAACGCTAGCGATGAAAGAGCGAAAGCATTCTTAGCAAACCCTAATTATCTAAACGATATTTTAGCAAAAGAAGAAAAGTTTACAGCTAAAAATTTAGAGTTTAACTCAGAAGCTTCAGATTTTGGAGGGACTTTAAAAGATGGTAAGCTTTACTTTACATCAGCAAGAAACGATTCAAGACGTACTTACGGATGGAACGATCAACCATTTTTAGACATCTACGAATTAACAGTAGCTGAAGATGGAACATATTCTGAAGCAAGCGTATTAAAAGGAAAAATAAATACAAAATACCACGAAGGTATTGTGACTTTTTCGCCAGACGGAAACACAATGTATTTTTCTCGTGAGAGCTTCTTTGATAATATGTACGAAAAAAATGAAGACACAAACACAAAATTAAGTGTCATTCAATTATTCAAAGCAACAAAAAATGGAGATTCATGGAAAAACGTTACTGCTTTATCTTTAAACAGTAATAGCCACTCTGTAAAAAACCCATCGGTTAGTAAAGACGGATCGACCTTATACTTCGCTTCAGATATGGAAGGCGGTTTTGGTAAGTTCGATATTTACAAAGCAACTATTGCAGCAGATGGAACAGTAGGAGCAGCAGAAAACTTAGGCGCTAAAGTAAATACGCCAGGTCAAGAAATGTTCCCTTACGCAGGAGACGATGAGTATTTATACTTCTCTTCTAACGGGCATTTAGGGTTAGGAAACTTAGATGTGTATTACACGACGTACTCAGGTACAGAAACTGTAAAAAACATTGGCGCTCCTATAAACAGTAAAGCAGACGATTTTGCTTTTGTACTTGACGCTGATAAAAATGGTTATGTGTCTTCAAACCGTGCAGGAGGAAAAGGAAGTGACGATATCTATGCGATTAGAGAAATTAAGCCATTATGCGATGTAGAGATGCTTGTAACTGTAGAAAATGCAGAAACAGGAGTAAAACTTGCAGGAGCAATGGTAACACTTTACGATAGTGAAGGTAGCGTTATAGCAACCGAAACTACAAACGCACAAGGGGTAACTACTTTTACAACAGATTGCGATCAAGACACTAGCTTAAAAGTAACTAAAGCAGAGTTTGAAGACAATACAGCAACTGTATCTGGATCTAAAGACGCTAAAAAAGCTGTGACTGTAGATTTAACACCAATCAAGAAAATGATTGTAGAAGACAAAGTGGTATTAGACCCAATTTACTTCGAGTTCGATAAATCTAACATTACGCCTCAAGGTGCTGCAGAATTAGATAAACTAGTATTAGTAATGAATAAATACCCAGAAATGGTAATTTACGCTACATCTCATACCGATAACAGAGGTAAAGATGGTTATAATATGAGTCTATCAGAACGCAGAGCACAATCTACTGTAGCTTATGTAATCTCTAAAGGAATTTCTGCTTCTAGAATAACAGGAAAAGGAAAAGGAGAAAGCGAGCCTGTAGTAGCATGTGGTACAAATTGTACTGAAGCACAACACCAACAAAACAGACGTTCGGAATTCACTATTAAAAGTGGTGGACCTAGCGGAAACTAATTAATAAAATTTTATATCTAAAATTTAAAAGCCAGAACATTTGTTCTGGCTTTTTTTTATGAACTATATTTTGTTAAGATGATCTCTCAGTGGTATTATTTTAGCGTGACAACCAATAGAGTTTAATAAAATGAATAATGGATGTATTAAGTCTTTCTAGTCAAATAC
>JAGPVI010000074.1 GCA_018067115.1 Bizionia sp.
AAGAAAACATAATGACAATAGTAAATAAAAGCGCAATTAAGGTTAGCGGAGAGATTTTAGGAATAAACACGGTAGAATACCATTCTTCTCCTTTCTTTTTCACCAATACATAACGGCTAACGATTCCTAATAAAAAAGGAAGTCCTAAGTAAATAGCTACACTTTCTGCTATCGTGGTAATAGAAATATCTACAATAGCCCCTTCAAATCCAAAATAAGGCGGGAGCACCGTTATAAATAACCAAGCATAAAAACTATAGGCAAACACTTGAAATATACTGTTTAGCGCTACAAGACCAGCGCCATATTCGCTGCTGCCTTCGGCCAGATCATTCCATACAAGTACCATTGCGATACATCGTGCTAAGCCAATTAATATTAAGCCCACCATATAACCAGGATGGTCCTGAAGAAAAATAAGTGCTAAAACAAACATTAATATAGGCCCGATAACCCAGTTTAAAAGTAGGGAAATCGATAATATTTTAGTGTTTTTAAAGACCTTGGGTAGTAAAGCATAATTTACTTTTGCTAGCGGAGGATACATCATTAGAATTAAACCGATAGCTATTGGGATGTTTGTAGATCCGCTACTTAAACTATTTACAAAATCGGGGAATGTAGGAAAGAAAAACCCTATACCAACCCCTAGGAGCATAGCGATAAGTATCCAAACAGTTAAGTTGCGATCTAGGAGATTTAGTTTTTTTGGTACGGTCATTTTTTAGGCTTTTATATTTGAGAATACATAGTGCAATTCTGTTGCTATTAGCATACTTGTTTGGTAATACTCTTCTTTTGCTTGTGGTGTATTATCGTAATGTTTAGGGTCGTTATAGGTGAGGGGAAAACGTCGTTCTGCTCCCGAAATAAAAGGGCACCCTTCGTCTGCTTGCGAGCAGGTCATTACTGCTATAAACGCCGTTTTTGGATTAAAAGGATGCTCTGTTGTTTTCGAAAACCCGATAATTGGGGGTTCGTTTGTTGCAAACTTAATGGTATACACTGGGTTTTCGGCCTGTGACAACCTGCTAATTTGAAACCCGGTTTGCTGTAATGTTTCAACAATTGAAGGAAACAAGGCTGTAGCTTCTGTACCTGCCGAGTAACAATTTACCTTTTGAATATTGAAATAATACGCCAACGTTTGTGCCCATATTTGGGCTAAGTGACTGCGCCGTGAATTGTGAGTGCAGATAAAGTTAAGGCGTATTGCTTCTTGTTTCGAAGCCTTTTGCTGCATTGCTTCAATAATAGGGTCTAGAATTTTTTTGCGTTCTAGAGTTATTATATCAACGGGTAAACTACTAATCAGTTTTATGATCTCCGGGAAAATAGCGTTCATATTTGTAAGTTATCTTTTAGCACAGATTAACAACACCCAGATCCAGGTGCGCAAGAATTTCCTGTTTCAAGGGCGTTAAATTTTAATTCTTGTTTAGGTTCAGGGATTCCACATTGGTCTTTCGCTAGGCAATCGGTAGCCGTAGATGTTAATACAAACTGAGATCCGTCGTGGTCTAGTCCAAATTTTTCTATGGTTTGGCCTTGGTATTCTACTTCAATCTCTAAATCTTTAAGTTCTAATGCTTTTTCCGATAACTCGATAATGTTCAATAATTTTTCAGGATGTAAGCGGTGATCGTAATCATCGGCATTCCATAATTGAAAATTAATAAGCTCCTCGTGTCTTACTGTGCCACCGCAGTCTATAAAATCTTTTGTGATTTTCCCTACTTCGGTAACGTGAAAATGTTGTGGTACTAGAGTACCATCGGGTAGTTTAAAAGCGATTGTTTTAGCTTGTTTTAAAACGGTTTTAATTTCAGATAGTATCATAAGTCAAAGTTTTGTTTTCATCGCTAGTCGCGATATATTATTTTGTTTTTTTAGCAACACTCTTCAGTTTCAGAATAGTCTTGATCTAAGAATTTAATCATAATAGACTTCATATTTAGCCAATTGTCTGTATCGATGCAATAGCAGACGCGTGTGCCTTCAATAGTTCCTTTAATGAGTCCTACGTTTTTTAATTCTTTTAAGTGTTGCGAAATGGTGGGTTGCGCTAAGCCAATTACGTTTACCAAATCACCACAAACACAGGTGTTTATTTTAAATAGATGTTGCAGAATAGCTACGCGCGCCGGATGACCGAACACTTTGGCTAGTGTTGCAATTTCATTTTGCTGATTCGTAAATATTTCGGACTTAGTAATTCCCATATTAATTTATTTATTGCAATATTACGATTAATGATTTTAAGTGCTCTATTTTTTTTAATAAAATTTAAGGAAGTGGTCTGTTTTTTATCTTTGAATTATGTTATTGGTATAGTTCGTTTTTAGGGAATTAAGCCACTACTTGCTACCCGGCAATTGCTTACATACAGATTTGCTTTGAAGTTGCGTTGAAGTTGCGTTGAAAAACGCAATCAATTATTAGTACTATATTTTAAAAGTGACCCTCGAGCACAGATTGTCGAGCGGTTTTACTTGAAAACTTGCTATTTAATAACTACAATAGGTATTACGTTTTGTGTCTTGGTTCGCACTTTTTATTTCGATAGTCACTTTTTTTTAGGTATAGAGATTATCATTTTAATACTATTCGTCCTTTTGAATATAATCGTGGATAATACTTTCAATATCTTGATTTTCGGCCAATTCTAATAAGGCTCTATTAACACTATATACTAAATCCGAATCTAGCGGAAATGCAAATCCGTAACCTTGTTTGTAATATTCGGCTTTGCTAATATTTAGAGTTTCGTTATTACTTTCATTATTTTTTAAATAGTACAGTAATTGCGGACGGTCGTACACTACGGCCTCGACTTCCTGTTTTTCTAATGTTTCCATCGCTTCTACTAAACTAGGAAGTCCGACAGACTTTATTTTAGATTTAGTTAAAAAATGCGATGATGGAGATCCTGACACTGTCGCTACTTTACGCCCAGAAAGCTGTTCTAAATTTGTAATAGTAGAAGTCCCAATAGAGGTTAATGTGAGTGTGCTTGCAATTCCGGCGACCATAGAGGTTGCAAAAATTATAGAGATAATCATCCACGAGCCGGCAATTATTCGTCCTACTAAAGTTATGGGAGCTTTATCGCCGTAACCCGTAGTACTCATAGTAACAATGGCTAACCACATCCCAGTACCAATACCTTTTAGAGGATCGTGAGGGAATTGTTCTGGAGATTTTTTGCGTTCTGCCAACCATAAGAATGTACCCACGATAGCTAGAATAACAAGAAAGATACCTACCGCCATTAAAAGCTTAAAACTAAAAAGCGGTTTAATTTTCTGCCAAAAGGTTTGGTTTCCGGTTCGTGATATTATCGATATACTAGAATTATAAAACGGCTGCGAGAAGCGCATATTTGCGGCTCGTTTTGATGTAATACTTATGGCGCCTACCACTAAATCTAGATCTTTTTTTTCTAAAGCATTTAAGGCGTCTTCAACATTATTAAAAGGAATATACCTAAATTCCCAGTCTTTTTTTTCTGCTATTTTATCCCAGATTTCTACTGCAATACCTTTGTCATTATCACTAAAAACAAAAGGTTCACTGCCTGCAATACCCACGCGAAGCGTTTTTTGTAACGTATTAGTTTCTTGGCGTTGCGCTTGTATGGAAAGCGTGCAAGACATTAAAATAAATAGTGAAAGTAAGTGTTTAGATAAATTGTATTGCATAGTGTGTTTTAAGATCAATAGTTTTGAAAGGTCGTTTTAATATGGCGGGTATTGGCAATGTATTTAAATTAGAACCGATTTTATGCTAAAATAATTAAAATGAAATAGATAGGCTGGTTTTACGTTTTCGAATCTTTTTTATTAACCGACGCATTGCACATTAAAGTACTCTTTTTAAATTTTATTTAGCGCTCAATTTTAGACTAATGATTCAGTCCAATAGCTGTCTTTCCTTTATGATTTTTACAATATTATAAGCAGAACTTATAGCACCTTCCATATACCCAGGAAATTCTGATGCAGCTTCCGAGCCAGATATTAATACTTTACCATTTAAAAGGGGGTTGCTAAAAATAGGATTTCCGTTATTTTGATGTGGAAAAACCTCGGAGGCTTCAAACGTATTTGTTTCATTACTCCACACGCATTCTTCATAACCAATAAAATCCTCGCCCTTCGACCCGAAAATCTTTTTTACTTGTTCTGTTACGAGGGCTTTTCTTTCTGAAGCTGGTAATGCTTTTAAGGATGAATTTATAAACCCACAGAGTGCGTATTTAGATCTTTTATGATTGCAATGGTCGTAAAATTCTGTAATAGGCCCAGACTGGCTAAATAAGGTTGCCGGCGAGTTCTCTTTTTGCCAGAAAGGCGTGGCGTAGGTTAAGGCCACTTTTATAGAGTCTTCCATCCACGTGTGCGTCTGCTTTGCTATATTTAAAACTCTGTCTGGGAGCTCTGGTTGAAATTCAATTTTATTTCCCCACAACTTAGGGGGAATGGCAAGAACAACACTATCTCCTTCAAAAATCGTTTCGGAAATGACCTGAACAGTATTGTTTTTATCAATAATGGTTTTTACAGTTTGGTTTAATAAAATGTCGTTTGCATCTAGCGATTTAACGAGGGTGTCTATAAGATGCATCGACCCTCCGGAGATTCTGAAACTAGGCGCTTGCGGCGGAATTTCTACCGTTTGTATTGCAGCGTTGTTAGCAGCTTGAAAAAAAACGTTGCGATCTATATACTGTTCGAAATACGCGATTTGTAATTCTTGTAATAGTGATACTAGATGTTTATGCTGGTGGGTAAACCAGGTGGCTCCCATTTCTACAGGAGTGTTGTTTGCCCCGTAAACCGTGTTGATTCTTCCTCCAACTCGATGTCGTGCTTCTAGAATCTTGAACGGAATGCCTTGTTTTTTTAAGTGGTATCCTGTTAAAAGACCCGATAGCCCAGCGCCAATAATTAGTATCATACTGCAAAAATAATGAAGTCTATATAATATGGTCTAAACTTTAGCAATAAAATAATGTCTATTAATTCTAATCCTTTGGAGGTTAAACTATCGGTGCTAATAGAGTGGGTGTATACTGTTTTTGGGTAATTGAGTGGTTGTTTTAGAATGTTTAAAATCTGCGTTCTACAACTCTTTTAGGATGCCTGTTAGGGTCTATAATAATTTCAAAATCTATAACACCCAGGATAAGTCCTTCCTTTGTGGTGACTTCTACTTTCCAGAGTCCTGATTTGACGTTGTTTTTAAAAGTGTAGCCACGAAAACCAGCATCGCGACCGCCAACTATTTCATAATTGATATTGTCTACAACGTCCCATTCGCTTGAGTTGGTATTATACCATTTCCAACGGTGGAAAATAGATTTTTTAATTTCGGTAGGCGCAAAAATAGAAGTGAAAACATAAACATTCTTACCTGGTTGATGGATGTATTGAATTCTATGGTCTCGCCAAAAGATGTACCAATCGTCCCGCTCGTAAGTGACTAAATAACTATTGTTTTGTTTTTTAACGTTATGGGCCACCATACCAGCGTCTAATGCCAACGGCACAGGCGGAATAAGATTTGTAAAATAAAAGGTGTTTATGGTCGCGTACATTACTAATATTATGCTGAATAGTTTTACAAGTTGAATTTCTGCACGCGTACTGGGACTTTTTATATAAATGAATGTTATTAATGCGAGCGTAACCGCTAAACTTAATGCACCCGAAAAGATAAATACGGGCGTATTCATTTTTTTTATGAAAACGGGTATCATAAAAGTAAAGAAGGTGAAACTTAGAAAAAAGTAGACGCTAAATTGTAAATATTTGTTTGAAATTCTTTTTTTTAATAATTCGTTTGCCAGTAATAAGGCTAAAAGAATGACAAAAAAGGTTATGGTTTTAGATAATGAAACACTTCTAGAGAAATAGATAACATATGCGCTAGATAAGCCTCCAAAAAAGAATTGAATGGCTATGGAGAAATAAATTTGATAACGCTCTAAAAAGGTGTTTTTCCATTTGCCATCATCCATTAAATTATAGAGATAAAGCGTTATGGTTAAAGAGGACATATGTAAACACAACACCACTAAATCGTAAGTGCGATCAATGCGACCCAGGGTTAAAGAGTCAAAAATAAAACCACCAACGAAGAAACAAATGAGTAAATACTTCTGGTTTTCCCGAATAATACTTCGGAAGCGACTGTTTTTAAATTTATCTAAAGTTCTATTCATATTCGTTTTTGGAGAGTTATAAAAATATGAAAATTACAGTTATATTCTACCCTTCAACCTTAAAAATAATACTGTGTGCTTGTTGTAAAATAGTTAGGCAATAACTATCGTTTTTAGTTAGAATATTAGACTTAACATATCCTTTCAACATCTGCTATAATAATGCATTGAAAGTATTGCGATATAGTCGAATATAATAGTATTAGAGGCTTGCAGTAGTAACAGAGGTACTATTTAGTATTTTACTATTAATTTTGCGACTGAGCTTTAGCTAGTTTTTCAAAATACTCATAGTAATTTAAGGCCATTTCTCTATTCGCTTCACCAGTTAAGGATACTATTTTAAGGTTATAAATAAACTTAATCACCTCTTTTTCATTCGTTATACTTTCAGTCTCAAAATCCCACGTTTTATTTAAATCTACAAACGTTACTGTTGGCAACAGTTCATATTCATTTTTATAAGTATTAAATCGTTTGTTGGTTTTAACCACGATAATTTCGGCATTAGTTTTTAAACTACTAATACTATATGTATTGCTGTTTTTCTTGTTTATAGTAACGTACTCTTTACCATTAACCAAGGCAATGTTGTTGTGAATCGAAATGTCTTGAGAAAATAAATTTAAGCTTATTAGAGCGGTTATTGCGAATAACAATTGTTTGATTTTTTTCATTTATTGATATAATAGGAATATTAGGGTCTTAGATATTGATATAACTAAAAGATTTTTCTGTGGTGCTTAAATTTTTAGATCGAATTAATCTCATTTCTTTTAGAAATCGTTACAACTTAATTGTTGCAAATAGCCCCAAAGAAGTTAAGCTCTTATGCTTTTGTTCGTTTTTAAAGGTTGCGTTATTGCTAGTTTCAAAACTACTAAAATCGGATTGTGAGTTAAAACTAATTCCAAAACCAACGCGCTCGTCAAATCTATAGCCTATTCCTAAACCTAATTGCATTCCGAAATTAAACCCTTCATAAACGTCTTTTTCAATGCTATTTATATATTGAAATTCATCTTTAACAATGGTTTGTCCATAAAAACCAAAATTCCCTGTCATAATTAAATGCTCAGTAATGTCTTTATTTAAAGTTAATAGCAGCGGTATTTTAATTAAAGTACGTTCTTGATAAAAATTACCATTGGTGTTAAAGCCACTACCACTTAATTCTGAATACCCTAACCCCGTTGCTATACCAATGGTATTCCAAGCATTGTAACTAAGTAATAAATCGCCTGTATTTACATTTAAATCGTAGTTTGGCGCATCATCATTTACAACTTTTGTGTAACCGATACCGCCATAAGCAACGATATTAAATTTTGATGTGTTCGTTTCTTGTGCTTGAAGAACTATAAAATTAAGGATGAAGCCTAGTGTTAAAAGTAAGGTTGAATTTTTCATTGGTTTTGTTCTATTTGTGTTTTTATATAAGTGTGTTGGTTTTTTTATTAAAGATAAGTTCTAATATCTATAGTTAGAACTCTTGTAAACAATTAAATAATCAAGGTTCGATGCTAAATTGCTTAACACTTTGTGTTCGTAAGGATATAATCTCAGCACTTCCTTATCTTTAAATAATGTTTTAATGTAATTACGCTCTTCCGTATTCATTATGTAGCTATAATCTACAGGTTTTTGATAATCGGACAAGCGCAAATTATGTTGTAATGCAATTATACCCACTCTAAATATTTTATCATTAAAATCCGTGGTCATAAATTTAGACATAGATTTATGGTTTGTGGTATCTACCTTGTGGTCTATTTTAAAAAATTCACTAACTTTAGAAAAGTCTGGTTTGTTTATTACGTGCGCTAAGCCAAAAGTGCCAAATACCATAGCATCGGTTGGATCATAATACTTTTTAAAGCGGTCATACAAAAAGCGGTCTCGTTTTCTACAAATAGTACAGTCAATTAAAAGAGAAACTTGTAATGCTTTTAAAACTTCTAATTCGTAAGGGTCGGTTGAAATTAATGCTAACTCATTAACATAGTTTAAGAGCGTGGTTCTAATCGCCGAATTCTTTGGAATATGCTCTTTCTGTATTAAGCTATCCATTTTGCTGTTTAACTTCGTTTTAAAAGACGATAAAATAAAAGCGGTTCTTCTAAACTCTAATTCTACATCTATACATTTTAGTTCTAATTGGATGTCCTTTTTTTCTGCGTATTCCAGTAACGATAAAATAAACGCTTTATAATCGGTCCAGAAAAAGGAGGGTTTCTTTTCTTTTGCTTTGTAAACATGATTAAACCACTCCTTAAATAGTGTGGTGTCCTGGTCTTCTTTAATTCTACTTATGGCATAATTTAAACTAGAGGGGAGTTCGAAAAAGATAGTAACCTTTTCTTTTGATGACAGGTTTTCTAACTTTTCGAAAATAAACGCTTTCATTTCGTCGTATTTTTCTTTAACAAAATGGGCCTCACCAAACAAGACTATTTTGCCCTTTTCGTTTTTGGGGGCTACAGTGTTTTCTGTCTGACTGTAAGACATTGAAATAAATAAGAGTGAAAAAAGGAGGTGTTTTAGCATTGTTTTGTCTTTAAGGTCAATCTATAAATTTTTTATATTTATACCTAGTAAGCTCTTTAGAAAGTTTAGGACTGCATAAACAGAAAAAGTAGAATTTTTAAATTTATACTATTAATATTTATAGGCAACGTAAATTACTACTAAGCCATCCACAAAACTATCAACGTTTAAAGTAAAGCCATCTGCATTTAAAGATGTAAGTTCAGCACTGGTAACGCCTAAAGAATTTCCATTTTGATTGGCGTAGCGTATGCCAATACATTTAGTACTAGAAGCATAGCGGGAATGGTCGTTTACAGAGTTAGCGCTGGCTCCACCAGCAATTACCTGCTGCTCAATAGTTTCAGAACCCTGTTTTGCATACCCCTGCATATACCCGAAATAATTTTGAAAATTACCGATATTATCACCCACACCATTATCGCTGTTTAAGTCGTAGCTTTCGACATTTGCATAAGCTTTAAACTCTATACTTTTAGGCTTAAAAGGTAACCCAGCAATAACAATGTTTCCTGTGGAGGTAATCTTGAACTTACCTATATATACTTGTTTCTCGTTTGTAACCAATTGAAGCCAAGAACTGTTTTCCCAATAATAAAAACCTGAAGGTTTTAATCCACCAGTTCCATCATTAAAAACTAATGTACTCACTTCTATTCCTGTTGCATTGGGTATTTTAACAGTTGTACTATCGGCGGTGCTTGTAAGTGCAACACGTGGAATTAGTAAGCCGGAATTTGTAGATGTAATATCTAAAGCGGCTGCTGGGTTTGTAGTGCCTATACCTACTTGAGCATTTAAGGCGCTTATGAAAAAACTGAAAAATAACAGTATGGTGTTCGCTTTCATTGTAATAAAATAATTAATGGATGTTATTCGTTGAGTTACTAAAAATAAATAGTATTAACAATATATGTAAATCCAATTATATTTGGTGAAAGAAAGCTATAAAAGAAGGAAATTTCTTCAATAAAAAGTTAAAAGGCAATTAAAAAAATTATTGAGAAACAAATTTTAAACCGACCAGAGATATAATAAGTGTCGTTAAAAACAGTAAGCGCCAAAAGTGTGCGGGTTCGTTAAAAACAAAAATACCAATAAGTACGGTACCCACGGCTCCAATACCCGTCCAAACAGCATAGGCTGTACCAATAGGGAGCTCTCGGGTTACTTTTACCAATAGCGACATACTTATTATTAAACACACTAAAAAGCCTGTGTACCAGAATATGGCGGCGTTTCCTGTGGCTGTTTTTGCTTTGCCTAAACACGTAGCAAAAGCAACTTCGAATAGGCCTGCGATAATAAGTAAAATCCAGTTCATTACAATTAAAATTAAGAAATCCTCTCTTTTTGGGAGAGCACAAAATTAGTGCTTTTAAAGTATAAATGATAAGCCTGATGTGCAAAGTTGAGGCGAGATTATTTTTCTGTTTTCTATTTCGAA
>JAGPVI010000093.1 GCA_018067115.1 Bizionia sp.
TTTAACGATTGAATTTAATAATAAGGTCTTATAAAATTGATATGTATAATGTGCTGAAATTTAATAGTAAAAAATTAATAGTTTTTTTGGATCAAGGTATTGTTAGTGGTTCTAATTTTTTATTAAGTATTCTTTTGGCTAGGGTGTTGAATTTGGATGTTTTTGGTGAATTTTCTTTACTCTGGTTAGTATTATTGTTTTTTTTAGGAATTCAAAATTCATTTATAATATCACCAATGTATTCTTTAGAACCAAAGCGTTTAAAAAATAGCTCGTTATCAACTTCTAATTTACTGGTTTTTCAATTTGGCTTTGTATTGGTATCATTATTATTGTTGTTTGTGTTTTTTAAAGTAGCACAATTGTTCAGTTCTGAATACGTAATAAGTTCTGGATTATTTTCTTTCGCTTTATTTTTTATAGTCTATTTAGTACAAGATTTTATAAGGCGTTTCTTTTTCTTAAAAGAGAAATATAATTTAATCGTTATAATGGATATGTTGGCCTATTTAGGGTCTTTAAGTCTAATATTTATTTACAAAGAGAATGCATTAGATTTAAACAAAGTATTTACTTTAATGTTTTTTTGTTTTTCAACTTCAATTGTGTTTTCAGTTTTCTTTTTAGGTAAAATAAGAATTAATTTTAGGGATGTTTTTTTATTAATTAAAGAATATTGGGTTTTTTCTAAATGGTTGAGTTTTTCTGCTATATTACAGTGGTTTTCAGGAAATATTTATGTTTTAGTTGGTAGTTTTATATTAGGGCCTTGGGTTGCGGGTGTCGTTAAAATATTTCAAAATATTATGGGATTATTTAATGTAGCTTTTCAAGCTTTTGAAAATTTTATTCCAATTTCTGCAGCACATATTTATAAGGAGTTAGGGTATAAAAACATGATAAACTATATAAAAGGCTTTGCTCTAAAAGGTTTTGTTATTTTCTTTATTTTGGGTGTATTGATTGTTGTTTTGTCTCCAAAACAAATTATCAGTTATATTTATGGAAGTGATTATTTAGCATATTCTAATTTAATATATATATATATATGTATATATATATTTATTTATTTAGGACAGCTTATAAGAATTATTATAAGAACAATAGAGAATACTAAAGTCGTTTTTTGGGTGTATTTTTTGGCTATGATATTTAGTATTTTGCTTTCGTGGCCATTAGTTAAGTTCTATGAAATTACTGGTATTGTAATAGGGACATTATTAACACAGATATTTATGTTTATTTTATACTATAAATTAGGATTGGGTAAGACATAATTTGGATTAAAAGTTTTTTTTAAATTTAAGCAAAACAAAACAAATGTTTGAAGAGTATTTTGAAGATATTAATAATGTTAAGGAGATTTTGCTTTCAGTATTAAGCCTTATTTTGATTGTCAAAATTTTGCCAAAAAAAAGATTGAAACCAATTCAAGGGGGGTACGTGAAATTAATTTCTTTCATGATTTTTATGATTTTTTTACATTCAATGTTTTTTTCATTTAGTACAGAAGATTCATTAAAAGAATTATATATGGCCGTATTGGTGTTGTTAAATATTTATCTATTAAATAAAATATATGGAAGGTATAACATTTTAAAAGTGTATAAAAAGACAATATTTAGCTTAGCTGTGTTTTTACTTTTTACGTCGAATTATTTATTACTATTTAATAATTCACAGAGTTATTACACAGATGGAAATTTTCATGGTATAACACCAAACTCTAACGTTTTAGCATTATATTTTGTTTTTATTATGCCCTTGGTGATAAACAAACTCTATAATTCCTATCAAGAGAATAAAAACACACTTTTAAGAGCTTTTATAATATTTATTATAATAGACATTTTCTATATAGTTTACCTTACAAGATCAAGAACAACATTAGTTATTTTACTTTGTTTTAGTGCTATTTCTTATTTTAAGTATGAAAAAAAATTAATAAAAAAAATTCTTATAGTTCTAATTAGTCTTTTATTAGGTGTTTTGTTAAGTGCAGACTTCGAAATTTATTTGTCTAAGAGTAATAGTCCAGGTGATTCTTTAACAGCAACAAGAGAGAATTTATGGATAACCCGTGTTAACGCTATAAAAGAAAAACCCTTAATAGGTTGGGGATTTGCAGTAAATGAATATGCAGAGGTAGATAAATATCATATTTATAATAAGAAAGAGAAAGGAAATACTGTTTTAGCAGTACTTGAAGAGTTCGGAATGTTTTTTGGAATATTTTTTATCTATATTTTTTCAATAATTTTCAAAAAGGCTATTATTAATTACTCCAAAAATAAAAACGAATTTTATTTGCAACTGACAATAATCGGTGTGTTGTTACATTCACTATTAGAGACCTGGATTTTTAACTTTTACAGTTTATTAACCTTCTTTTTTTGGTTAATAATTATTACATCCTTTCAATTTCAAAGAAAAATAATTAAATGAACTTAGATAATATAGCAACAGATTTATTAATTTCTTTTTTTCGGAAGTTATATACCCAAAACATCGGATATGCTGTTTTAAGGAATTATGAATTGTTACCTTATGATAACACTTCAAAAGATGTAGATTTAATCTTTGATCCAACAGATTTTGAAATAGTAAAATCTATTGTTAAAGAAATAGCAAAAAAGAACAATTATAAATTAATATGGGAAAACAATCTTGATTATTTATATGGCTGTGTTTTTGTTAAAATAAAAGAAGATAAAGTTTATTCTGTTAAGTTGGATTTTTTTAATGGTTTTAATTGGCATGGATGTAATTATATAGATCACATGTACATTTTTGATAAAACAACAAGTTATAATGGTTTTAGTGTGCCTAATAAAGGGCATGAAGCATTTATAATGGTAGTTTACTACTTGTTATACGCTAAATCTATTAAAGATAAGTACCATTCGGAAATTTATAACAACGTTAAAAATCATTTAACAGATTTCAAAGAAATTGTGCATAATCATTTTTCGATTAAGACTGCAAACAAGATTATTGATTTGGTTAGCAACAATAATATAAAAGAACTAACTGCTCTTAGAAAAACAATAAGAAATGAAGTGGTTTCTAAAAACTTAAGAAAAAAATCTATAGTTAATTCCTATTTTAAACATTTTAAATGCGAGGTTTTTGACAGGAGAAAAATGGGGTTTTTAATAGCTCTTTCCGGTCCTGACGGTGCCGGTAAAAGTACATTAGTACAACCCTTTATAGATTTTTTATTTGATTTAGGCCTGGCTCCAACCAACATTCCTCATCATTTTTTAACTAACAATATACCTTCATTACATAAGTTGCCTGGTGCACCTAAAAAGTATGCGAAACAGAATTATACCAAGCCCTATGAAGCTAAAGAAACAGGTGCTTTAAGCTCCCTAGTTAGAACAGGATATTACTATCTTGCTTTTTTAGCGGACAGGTGGTTTTATATAAATAAAATGATGCGTTCAAATCAAGTAGTTGTATTTGATCGTTATTATTTAGATTTAGTTGCAGACCCTAAGAGAATAAGAATAAGTTTAAACAAGGGGTTTGTTGCAAGGTTATTTAATGTATTACCAAAACCAAATTGTTACATTATAGTTTTGGCAGATAAAGATCAGATTTTAAAACGGAAAGATGAATTAACCGAAAGTAAATTAACAGAACTTCTAGTGTCTTATGCAGAACTACCAGAAAAGTTTGATAGGACAGAAGTTATTTACAATAATGAAACTTTAGTGGAGGGTAAAATAAAAATTTTTAAGACCCTTTTTAATCAACTTGAAAACGCAATTAAATAGTATGAAAGTTTTACATTTTATTATGGGTAAAGCCAATCCAGACAGAGCAAATGGAGTTAATCATGTAATACATGGTTTAGCTAAGTACACAGCATTAGCCGGACACGAAGTTACTGTTGTGGGAGTTAGTAAGGGTATGAAAAAACCTTATGAGTTTGTGCCTCGTGATAATTTTAATGTTCATGTTTATAATTCGTTTTTTGGAGATTGTTTTAAGGCATTAAAAAGGCATGCAGAAAATGCAGACATTGTTCATTTGCATAGTGTGTGGCAGCATTACAATATCATTCTTGCAAATCACCTTATAAAAATAAATAAACCTTATGTCGTTACTGTTCATTCGGGGTTAACAAGCGATAGGTTGAAACAATCAAACTATCAAATCAAAATGATTTACCATAGGTTATTTCAAAAAAAAATATTCAATAATGCACAAGGCATTCATGCTATTACTAAAGAAGAAATTAGTGATATATCAAAATTAATCACTAATGATAATATATTTTTTGTGTCAAATGGTATAGACTTAGATAATTTTAATCTTGATATTCAAAGGGTGGATAGAGAAGAAAAAAATAAGATAATATTTGGATATTTAGGGAGGTTTGGTGTGGAAAAGAACATTAAAAGTCTTGTGTTAGCAATTTCAAAACTACCTCAAAAGTATCTTAAAAGTATACAGTGTCATTTAATAGGCCCTATTGACCAAGAAGGTGAAGAACTTATAAACCTTGTAAAGAAGTTAAATCTTGAGCATGTAATAATCTTTACAGGCCCTTTGTATAAAAAAGACAAATTTAATAAATTATCTTCGTTGGATTTTTATGTGCATCCAGCGTATTCTGATGTTGTTAGTATTGCTGTAATGGAGGCGTTTGCTTCTGGGTTACCTTGTCTAATAACTAGGACTTCGCAGGTTGGTTATTATTATAATTCTGGAGCTTTTATTATGACAGAACCTTTAGCGCAAGAAATTAAAAAAGGCTTAATTGAAATGATAGATAAAAAGGAGGAATGGCAGTATATGTCTGTAAAAGCATTCGATTTGGTTAACAAAGTTTTCAATTGGAAATCCTCGGTAGCAGCTTTAATTAAAGAATATGAATTTATTTTAAGAAGATGAAAACAATTTTAATGACTGCTTATGATATTGATCCATACCGAGGGTCTGAATCAGCTACAGGATGGAATTTTGTGTTACAAGGTGCTAGATTTAATAAAGTAATTGCTGTTACAAGAGAGAACAACCAAGCGAGTATAGATAGCTATATTGAAAAATTCCGAATTGATACTACTAATATAAAATTCTATTACTATGATTTACCTTATTATTTAAGATTTTGGAAAAAAGGCGCAAGGGGTTCTGCTATTTATTTTTATTTATGGCAAATGTGGTTACCACTATTTGTAAAAATTAGAAAAATAAAATTTGATATAGCGCATAACGTGAATTTTCATGCAGATGCCTTTCCAACATTTTTATGGGTT
This sequence comes from Bizionia sp., assembly GCA_018067115.1. Lineage (GTDB taxonomy): Bacteria > Bacteroidota > Bacteroidia > Flavobacteriales > Flavobacteriaceae > Bizionia. The sequence continues at coordinate 5,271 of JAGPVI010000093.1, forward strand.
TTGGGGAAACCTACAGTTTGGGGTCCAATAAATCATAATGAAAAAATTCCTAAAGAATACCTGTTGTCTAAAAAAGAGTTTATTAAAGACCGAATAAAGTGGATTGTAAAAACTGTAAATTGGAAATTAGATCCATTTTTGTATTTAGCAAAGAAGAGGTGCGCTATTATTATTGGAGGGAATTCTAGTGTTCAAAAACGATTAAGTATTCCTAAGGAAAAATTTGTTCAATTGACTCAAGTAGCCTCAAGTATTCAAAATGATAGAAATACTAATAAAGATGATAAATGTTTTGATGTAATAATTGTTGGAAGATTTTTGACGATAAAATCATTTGATATTGCAATTTTAGCATTTGAAGATTTTTATAATAATTTAAGTGAACAAGAAAGAAAAGGTGTTAAATTAAGTATAATAGGAGATGGCCCTATTGATTTAAAAGAAATTTGTCTAAAATTAAATTCTAAAAATCAAATTGATTTCCATGGGTGGGTAGATAAAAGAGAGATGGACTCATTTTATCAAAAATCAAATGTATTCGTTTTTCCTTCACATGAAGGTGCAGGCATGGTAGTCGTTGAGGCATTAGCAAATGCCTTGCCTATAGTGTGTTTTGATAATTATGGGCCTGGTGAGTTAGTAAATGAAAGATGTTCAATTAAAATACCTTATTCAAATAGGACAGAATCAATAATAAATTTTTCAACTGCAATGAAGAGACTTCATGGAGATAAAAAAATGTGTTTAAAAAAATCTATAGGCTCAATTGATTTATTTAAAGACAGATATACTTGGGACTCAAAAGGAACTATCTTAAAAGAGATATATGGTAATTTAAAAATATACATAAAGAAATGATTTCAAAGGCGGATCAGCATATAATAAAATTTATAATTGGTAAAGATGCTTTGGAAGCAACAGATAGTAATACAAGATTTTCATATATTTCAAATCCAGATGGCTCTATTAGATGGCTCTTTCCAAAGGATTTAAAAATGCCAATGTTTTTAAATTTTTATAGTATATCATCGTTTAGATCTAAAATTATTTACTATGTAATCAAGCTATCATACTTATTAAAAAATCCAAAGTTTGTTAAAACAGGTGATTTAGATTTAAATATAAAAAAACAAAGTATACTAAATAAAATTTTAGAACAGTATGATTATGATGGCTTTTCAATTTTTACGGGTACCGTCGGAGAAAACAGAAAAGCAATTATTGAATTACATAAGGATAAAAAAACCTTTATATTTATTAAAGTTGCGCTTACTGAAAGTGCTAAAGTATTAGTCGAGAACGAAGTTAAAAAACTTCAATTTTTAGATTTAATTCATTTTAAAAAATTAACTGTTCCGAAATTATTAAATAGCTCTCAAAAGAATATTGTTGAAATTAATAATATTAAACCTAATAACTTTAAACAAAAATTGGAGATTGGAGATGTTCATATTGATGCATTAACAGAATTGTATAGTAAAACAAGTAAAATTGAAAAATGGAATAATTTAAATGTTTTACAAATATCACAAGATAATATTAAGTTTTTGTTAGATGAAAACGGAATATTTAATGAGTTAATAATAAAGCAATCAAAAGATTTAAGTGAAAAGCTGGCTTTACTTTCAAAAGGAATACTGGACACAAAAGAGGACGTTGCAGTTAGTTTATCTCATGGTGATTTTACACCATGGAATATGTTTGTTACAAAAGAAAAATTACTTTTATTTGATTGGGAGTTAAGTGAAAGTAAAATGCCTCTAATGTTTGATTTAATTCATTTTGTTTTTCAAACCGATGTTTTGATTAATAAGAGAGATTATCAAGATATCAAAGCTGCCTTAAAAGTGTTATTGCAAGAAAGTAAAGTGCAATTAATTATGCGGGAATTTAATGTCAGCTTTAATAAAAGCTATACATTTTATTTAATCTATATAGTGTCTTATTATCTTAAAAAATACGCGGTACAACAAAACTTGCATGAACAAGTATTTTGGTTAATAAAGGTGTGGGATGAGGCAATTTCAGATTTATTGAATAAAGAAGGTGAGGTTTTTGAAGAAATAGAAATATGAATATAATAACATTTAGTGGTGTTGATGGTGCAGGGAAAACCACAATATTAAGAGAGTTTACAGGGATTCTGAAAAACAAGTATGGGAAAAAAGTAAAAGAAATACGTCATCGCCCATCTATTCTTCCCATTTTAAGTGCTATTAAATACGGAGAGAAAAAAGCAGAGCAAAAAACAATGGAGGTGCTTCCACGAACAGGTAGTAATAAATCTAAAATGTCATCATACATTCGGTTCTTCTACTATTTAATAGATTACGTGTTTGGGCAATGGGTAATATACTTTAAATATACCCGAAAAGATATTATAATAATCTACGACAGATATTATTTCGATTTTATTAATGATGCAAGAAGAACAAACATTAATCTTGATAGTAAATTTATAAAGTT
>JAGPVI010000321.1 GCA_018067115.1 Bizionia sp.
TTTCTGTTTATTATCTAAAAGTAATAGATTGTAAACTTAAGCCGTGTATAATTAATTGCTTTGGCAAGTACTTATTTGGAAAATTCCTTCGGAATTTTCTCGGGTTCGTATTTGTTTACTAAATTAGTTGCTTAACCATACACGAACACGTTAGCTACAATTATGCAAGACTGACTCAAAAAACAGGAGAATTGAGATAAAAACTAACTTATATAAATTTATTAAGACAAATAAAAAAGCAGTGAAAAAATTACTGCTTTCACATTTTAAAATTTAATCATTTAAATTAATCTGGAATCACTTGTATTTGACAATTTCCGCTGGTTGTTAAAATCAATTTTGCAGAAGGACAACCACAATGATAATGGTCATTTCCCATATCCGCCCAACCACAACAGCCACCATTGCATACGTAAGCTGTTCTGGAAGCGTAATTTTCTGATTTATTGATATCGTCTTCTAAAAAAATTGCATCTTCAATATTAAAATTTTGCTTTTCAAAATTATCATTCTTTTTTATAATTAAATTTTCATTATCAATCAACAAAGAATATCCATCATTAATTTCCAAAGGAACTAACATAGATTTATTCTCATTATCAATAATAAAACTGATAATTGCTAAAGTAGCTTTCTCATTTTCAACGTAATTAATACTCTCAAAATTAATCTCATCTTTTGGAACTTGAATTTCAGAATTTCTTAAAATCATTTCTTTAAGGTCATCTGTTTTGTTTGCAAGAATTTTTCCATTTGGAGAAATCAAATTGAAATTGTCTGTCTGATTTGCAATTTGTTCGGTAGAATTATCTTCTGAACAACTTTGTAATAAAATAGTAAATCCAAGAATCGAAAATACTAACAACGAAATTTTTAAATTAACTACTTTCATAATATCCTGATTTAAAGTCTATTAAATGTAAATATAAATTTCTTATTATTCTAATTTTTAAAATTATTTTATGTTGCTTACAAAATTAATGATAAGAAGAAATAAATGACAAATTAACTGTAGCTAACCACGTATATAATTTATTGCTAGTTCTTTCCTACTTACGAAAATCCTCGCAGATTTCTATTTGATTTTTATTTGCTAAATTACGTGCTAAACCACGCAACAAACCATACACAACAACGTTGTGCATAATATGAAAAACCAATTGAGAACTTTACTTATAATCTGTATTCTGATTTTAAATTCTTCTTGTGCAACAAAGTTCTCAACATCTGAATTACGCAACAATTTTACAAAAGAACAGATTGTTGACTTACAGAAAATAACGGAATTTTTCAAAAGCCAAATATGTGAAAACGAAAACTCTGATTTTAAAACCTGTTTTTCCGAAATGTTGCCTGACTTATTGGAATATGGTTGGCAACCGATTTTAGATAATGTAGATTTTGAAAAACAAAAAGAATTATATAATTCCATTTCTAAATCAACTTTTGAGGAAATCTGGGTATTTGGAAAAGCTACTTATCCTGAAACTGGATTAGAATTAAAAAGTGTTGGTTCAAAATATAATGGTAAGTATCAAAAGTTTTTAACTGAACTTGGAAAAAGCAATAATGAGCTAAAAGAATACGCTGATAGAGTAATTGGTGCTGGAGATTTTGAGTCCAGTTTAATATTACAATCAAGAATTTACAAAAATCCAACTGATTTTGATTTAGACAATCCGAATGTTCAGTTATTAATAACAGTTCATTACTTGTCTCAAAACGACCAAGAAAAAAGAACTGATAAATGGGAATCGGAATAAATACTATGCACAACAACGTGTATATTTAATTGCTTGGGCAATTGCCTACTTGGAAAATTCCTTCGGAATTTTCTCGCGTTCGTTTTTGTTTACTAAATTAGTTGCTGAAACACGGAACTAACCAAGTACTGTGGTAAAAAACAAGTAAAAATCCATTAATTTTTAACTAAAGTACTTCTATAAGAATCGTCATATATTAATCCAGATTTCGCTATTGCAAAAACTTGTTTTAGTAGCTTATTACAGACTGCAATTAATGCTAATTTTTTACTCTTTCCCTTGGCAACAATTCGTTCGTAAATTTCCCTGCAAGCCTTATTGTATTTACAAGCTTTAAAACTACACATAAATAATAAATTACGCAGTTTTTGATTTCCCATTTTGCTGATTTTACTTCGGCCGCTCCCACTGCTTCCACTCTTCCTAATTATTGGAGTTAGACCAGCAAACTACACAACTCACTGCCGCTTGTAAAACGCTCAAAACCATCTGTTAGGACAACCAATTATTATCATCGATTTTATAAGTATAACAACATAATTAAAGGCTTTTGCTCTCTGGCTATAATAACCAATATGTATTCTAGGAAAATAGATGATCATGACCTTAGTGATAGCTTGGAGCTAAAAGGATGTGTGCGAGCACTAAATAAGGACATCTATCAAGCTAAAGACACTAAAGGACTAATATATCATTGCTTCGCCAGTTCGAGCAAAGCTCTCGGGTCGGACAGAGGAATTTAATATTGCAGCAATGTATACACACAAATACTCAAAAGAAAAAAGATAAATATTAGTATAACCGAAGAAAATCATTATTACGAAAACGCAATGGCAGAACGTGTTAATGGAATTTTAAAAGATGAATTTTATCTCGACCAAACCTTTGATAACGTGAATCACGCTAAAAGAGCCGCAAAAAATGCAATTAATTTATACAATGATGTAAGATTACATTTATCTTTAGATTATAAAACACCAAATATGGTATATCAAGTATCAGCTTAATTCAATTTTAACCTGTAGCCATATTTCAGGACAAGACATTAGAAAAAAATGCAGTACTCACTATTAACACCACCAAAATATAATGACAAGTTAAAACTAAGACAAACTCATTTCAATTTTGACAATAAGTGCATACTGTCTCAATTAGACTTTAAGCTAGAAGATATTTGTTCTCTCTACAACATATCTATTGAACCGCTGAATAAAAAAAACGCATTTTTACAAGAAAAAATTAAAGAAACACCTTATCCATCTGACGTAACAAATGATGATGAATATAGAGCTCTCAGAATTAATCAATCAATTGACCAACAAACTGACAAAATTAATTCGATGAACAGTTTTTTAAATCAAGTAACAGCTGTTTACGTTTGGGTGTTAGTAGAACAAACTGAAAATAAACTAATCAGTTTAATAGAAAAAGAATTAAACTCAATTGAACACGATGGATTTACTGATTGGAAAAGACGGAAAAAATATTTTAAAGATTTCAATATTAAAGTAGATTCTTTTAAGCAATATTTTCAAGTATTAGAACTTCAAAAATTCAATAACAAAGTAAAACATCTTGGGAAAGTTGATGAGGAATTGTCAAAAACTAAAACATTTAAAGGAAAACTAAACTATCCTTTAGAATATATAACTATTCCGATTGTTGATTATTTAAATTGTTCTTATTTGTATCTTATTGACTTACTTTGTGAAATTGAAAGTAAAATTTTTAAAAACACTTTAAGAGAAGAATACGGAACAAATAACTAAATGCAACACTATATAAAAACAATTACGGTTTAGTACTTAACCAAAGGCAGTTGCGTGTTTGTAACGCTCCTTACACAAAACCGTTAGTGGCGGCAAGCAGACAGAAGATAGCGAATAATATAAAAACCTAGATATTACAACCACTAAAAATAATTTTAGGAATTATACTCATTAGGCATTTAATTTAAAAGACACATCAGCATGATTAAAAGTCGAAACCTCCCCTTCTGAAGAACAACTGTTTAGCTCAATTCTGTTCTGTCAAGAATGTGTTTTTTATAAGATTTTCCAATGGGTAAAACAGTACCATTTAGTAATTCTATTTGGTTGCCTTCTATTATTTTTATTGAATTGAAATTAATAATATGTGATTTGTGAACTCTAACAAAATTGTCTGGTAATTTTTTTAAAAATAACGACAACGTTTGTGGTGTTAAAATCATAATGTCAGTAAAAATTTTAATATAATTCCCAAAGGCTTCAATATGATTGATACTGTTTAGTACTACTTTAATGATTTTCTTATCACTTTTTATAAATATTGATTTAATATCAGTTTCTTTAAGAACCGGAACCGTTTTACTGTTATTCTTGAGATTATCCTGAACTTTTAGGAATGCCTGTAAAAATCGTTCTAAAGAAAATGGTTTTAACAAGTAATCGGTAACCGAAAGCTTAAAACCT
>JAGPVI010000106.1 GCA_018067115.1 Bizionia sp.
CGAATTCAACTATGCATCCTCCACTATAAACGACTTAAATTACAGCTTAATTTCGAGTCAGAACCTTATTATTTTAAACGAATTATCGCAAATTCCAAGTGCGTTAAGCACCGCAATAAAATCTTTTACTGACAATGGAGGGGGTCTCATTGTTATTCCTAGTGAAACTATTGATTTAGAGAGCTATAACATATTCCTAACAAACAACAACTTAAACCCATTCACTACTGCTATTTCATCAGAAAAACGCCTTACAAACATTAATTATTCGCACCCAATTTATAGTAATGGCGTGTTCGAAAATGAAGTGAGTAATTTTCAATATCCCAAAGTTAATTCCTATTACAAACAGTCGTTACAGTCGGCATCAAAAGTGCTTCAATTTGAAGATGGCGCTACCTTTTTATCAGAGCAAAATAATCGTTATATTTTTACGGCCGCACTCAATACTAACAACTCCACATTTCAATCTATTAATTTAATTGTCCCAACGTTTTACAATATTGCAAAACGCAGTTTAAAACACCCTGATTTGTATTTTACCATTGGTTTAGAAAACACGTTTGATGTGACTACAACTTTACAACAAGACCGCATTTTAACTTTAGAAAATGCCAATGACAATATCATTCCGCAGCAGCATTATTTTAATAATAAAGTATCTATTACCACAAACGAAACACCAGCGCGTTCTGGAATTTATAACATAAAAAATAAAGCAGAGATACTAAACAGCGTAAGTTATAATTACAGTCGCGACGAGAGTCTTTTAAACTATCACGATTTAAGCACTTTAGAAGGTGTTGTGGTTTCCAATGATGTATCTACTGTTTTTAATACTATAAAAAATGATTACAAAGTAAATGCACTATGGAAATGGTTTGTTATTTTTGCAATCATACTATTAATTATTGAACTGCTTATCTTAAAATATTTTAAATGAATTTACTTATAAAATCGGCCTTTATAATTGACACAAAAAGTGATTTTCATAACAGCTCGCAAGATATTTTAATTGAAAAAGGAAAAATCTCTAAAATTGGTGAACAGCTGGAAAACCCCAATAATTACAAAGAAATTGCTTTAGATAACTTGCATATTTCTCAAGGTTGGTTTGATAGTAGTGTTTGTTTTGGAGAGCCTGGATTTGAAGACCGTGAAACTATTGTAAACGGATTAAAAACGGCAGCAAAATCGGGGTTTACAGCTGTAGCGATGCAGGCGAACACGCAGCCAGTTATTGATTCTAATTCAGATATCTTTTTCGTTAATTCTAAAGCTCAAAATAATGCTGTTACCCTACTCCCTATTGGTGCATTAACCAAGAATAGTGAAAGTGTTGATTTAGCAGAGCTTTACGATATGAGAACTGCAGGAGCTGTTGCTTTTTCGGATTATAAATTACCGATTAGCAATCCTAATCTTTTAAAAATAGCCTTACAATATGCCAGTAATTTTAATGGCTTAGTCTGTTCCTTCCCTCAAGAAAAACGCATATCTGGACAAGGTGTAATGAACGAGAATGTTATGAGTACCTCTTTAGGCTTAAAAGGAAACCCTAATTTGGCCGAAGCATTACAAATAGCGAGAGATTTATACATCTTAGAATATACAAACGGAAAATTACACATCCCTACCATTTCTACTGCAGAATCTGTAGACTTAATACGTCAGGCAAAGCAAAAAAAACTGGATGTAACGTGTAGTGTAGCGATACACAATCTATTGTTTACTGACAATCATTTAAAAGAGTTTGACACCGTTTTTAAAGTTAATCCGCCATTACGAACACAACACGATATCGACGCCTTAATAGAAGGTGTAAAAGATGGCACTATAGATATGGTTACTAGCGACCATAACCCTATTACTATTGAAGATAAAAAAGTAGAATTCGACCACGCAGCATATGGTACTATTGGTTTAGAAAGTGCTTTTGGAGCATTACAAACAGTGTTTACTACAAAAAAAACAATCGCATTACTAACTGGTGGGAAAACCCGATTTAGTCTTGAAAACACAAGTATTAACGAAGGGGAAATAGCGAATTTCACATTATTTAATCCCGATACGAAATACACGTTTGGTTTAGAGCATATAATTTCTAAATCTAAGAATAGTATGTTTTTAAATACCGACTTAAAAGGCTCGGTATATGGTATTGTTTCAAACAAAAAAATAAGTTTATAATTATGGATTCTCAGACAATAGAACAAGGTAAAACAATGGCTATAATCAGCTATTTAACCATAATAGGCTCTATTATAGCAGTCGTTTTAAATAGCGATAAAAAAAATGAATTTGCAGCGTTCCATATCCGTCAAGGTTTAGGCCTGTGTATCACATACCTTGTATTTGGGTATTTTGTTGGACAATTTGATAGCTGGATGATATCTAGTGCTTTTTGGATTGGCTTTGGTATTTTATTTTTTTATGGCGTTATAATGGCAGCTTCAGGGAAAATGCAAGAAGTGCCGCTAATAGGCGCTTATTATCAAAAACTCTTTTCAAATATTGGCAAATAATATGGCAAATTTACCTTTACATCACGTGGTACGCGAGTCTTCATTGCAAGAAAACGCACCTCTTTTAATTTTACTACACGGTTATGGCAGCGACGAAAATGATTTATTTTCTTTTGCAACCGAACTACCTAAAGAGCTTTGTATTATTTCGGCTCGTGCTCCCTATCCAATGGAACCATACGGAAATGCTTGGTATGCTATTAATTTTGATGCCGATAAAGGAAAATGGAGTGACAACGAACAAGCAATATTATCTCGCGATTTAAT